>JBOHTL010000028.1:0-3811 GCA_050733735.1 Gemmatimonadaceae bacterium | reverse complement strand
GTTGTGTTGCACGAAAGCGCCGAGCGTGCGCGCCACGCGATCCTTTCGCGCGGGAATGATCGCGGTATGCGGAATGGGAATGCCCATCGGGTGGCGGAAGAGCGCGGTGACGGCGAACCAGTCGGCGAGGCCGCCGATCATCGCCGCTTCCGCCATCGCGCGGATGAATCCCAGCCAGGGATACCGGCGTTCGAGGAACGCGGTGGCGGCGAAGACCGCGGTCGCGAGAACGAGCAGCCCGGTGGCGCGCCGCTTCATCCGGTCGAGCCGCTGCTGCCGCTCGACTTCGTCGGGCACGGGCGCGAGCTGCGGTGGCGCCGGTGGAATCTCCGCCGCCACCGTCACGCCCCCGCCGTTATTCGCCAAGCCTGATGCGGCGCGCGTCGATTACCGACGTTTCGGCGCCAGTCGGCACGTCCACGTACATCACGACCTCGCGTTCGTCGATCTGGAGCGGAGTGATCACGACGACGCGGCCCGCGCCACGGTAAATGCGCACGTTCCCGCGGACCGACACCGGCCCCGTGCGATAACGGCGGCCCACCGCCTGACCGAGCGCGTCCACGAACTCCGCCTTGTCCGTCGCCGTGTCCCAGACGGTCACCCAGACGATGCCGCCGCCGGCAGGCGTCCGGAGAATGCGATACCGGTCGCCATCCCAGCCCTGGGCGACGCCAATCGCTTCGGTGTTGCTGCGCAGATGCTGGTAGAAGAACAGTCGCGTCCCGAAGGCCCCCAATGATTCCTCATGCACGACTTCGGTGGTCGGCGGGAGCGTCACCGTCGTGGGCATGTCCGGCGGAATGCCGAAGTATGCCGCCTCGCTGAGCACCTGTTCGGTCGAAACAGGCATCAGGTCCAGCGGTGACTGTCCCGGCCGGCGCTCCTGAAAGCGGCGGATGTACTCGGCGCCGCTGAGATACGGAAAGAGCAACGACTCCTGGATCGCCATCGGCGCCGACGCGAAGATGGGCATCGCGGTCTGCTGCTCGCGAATCTGCTGTCGCACGGCATCCCATCCGCCGGGCAGCCGCGAGGCGACGTCCATGCCGTCGAGCGCGATCTTCAGCCCTTCGAAGGTCGCCTGGCCCTCCAGCACCGCCTGCGCCGCCAACTGACGATCGCTGCTCCCGACCATTTTCTGAATCGAGTCCAGATTCACGTACTGGTCCTGCAGCGCGTGGACCAGCTCGTGCGTGATCGTCAGTCCCAGTTGATCTTCGGGCGCGCCTTCCACCACGTACAGCACGTCGGTGGCCGGATCGTAGTATCCCACGATCTGCTCGGTCAGCAACTCGAGCAGGTACCGGCGCAGATCCATCGTGTCGGGCAGCAGCCCGAACATCTTGTAGGCGACTTCCTCCCCGCGCAGCTGCTCGGCGGGCGTCGTCTCGTTGAATTTGCGAAGGAGGAACTCGCGCACCTGGGCGCGCGAGCGCATCTCCATCTTCGGCGGCCGCTTGAACGTCAGCCCGGTCGATTCCTCGATTTTCGGAATCGCGTCTTCCATCCGATTCGTGTAGGCGCCCTCGCCGGCGTTGCGGCGACGATCGCACGACATCGTCGCGGCCACCAGCGCGAGCAGCAGGAGGACGTGCCTCATGCCTGCTGCGGCACCCACTCGACCGGCCGGCCGATCATGAGCGCGACGACGCGCGCGACATCGTGACCCCGCACCACGATTCCCTCTTCCGCAAGCACGCGAGAGAGCTCGGTGTCGACCTCGCCAAGGGTCCGATCCGGCGCGGGCGGCGCTTCCGGTCTGGGCGCCGGCGTGTGCGGCACCGGTGGCGGCGCGTCGACCGGTACACCCGAGAACATCGACTCGATCTCGGCCCCGAATCGCTCGAGCGCGCTCATGCCATCGGTCTTCATCTGCGTCCACGCCTCGTCGCGCAGCTCGTCGCGCCCCCCCCCTCCTCCCCCGCCGGCGCGCGCGTCGAATGCCGCTCGCTTTGGAGCTTCGCGGAGGAGACGCACGCGCTCCTTCACCAGGGCTTCCGCTCGTTCCGGGTATTTCACGACGGCCTGCAGATGCGCGCAGGCTTCGTCGAGGGCGTCGAGCGCCTTGTCCGGGCGGCGCCGGTCGGTCACGAAGCGGTCCGTGAGGCCCACGGCGGCCGTGATGGCCTCCTCTGCGATCACCACGTTGTGGTGCCGCTCGAGGCGCTCCTTCCGTGCGCGAATGATGTCGAGCGTCTCCGACTCGCCGAGCTCGCGCACCACGACCTTCTGGAAGCGGCGCTCGAGCGCGGGATCGCCCGCGACCCAGCGATCGTACTCCTCGTCGGTCGTCGCGCCAATGACCCGGAAATCGCCGCGCACCAGCGCGGGCTTGAGCATGTTCGCCGCGTCCATCGCGGCGCCCATCGCGGTGCCCTGTCCGATGAGGTTGTGCATCTCGTCGATGAACAGGATGACGTCCGGCGACGCGGTCACTTCGTCGACGATCACCCGGATGCGCTCTTCGTACTGGCCGCGGTAGGTCGTGCCGGCGAGCAGCGCGACATGGTCGAGCGAGAGGACGCGAACGTCACGCAGGACGAGCGGCACGTCCCCCAGCGCGATGCGCTGCGCGAATCCATCCACGATCGCGGTCTTCCCCACGCCCGCGGGACCGACCAGCACCGGATTGTTTTTCCCGTGGCGCAACAGGATGTCGATGAGGCGCGCAATCTCGTCCGCCCGGCAGCGAACCGGTTCCAGCCGACCGGCGCGCGCGTCCGCGGTCAGGTCGCGTGTGAAGCGGAAGAGCTCTCCGGCCTTTCGTCGGCCGTTGCGAGCTTCGTCGATCATGGGATCCGTGGTCGGAGTGATTCCGGGGGCAGCGGAAAGCTACTCGCTGTCCGCCCTCTGAAACGACCCTACGGCGGCGACGCCGCGCGAGCTTCAGCCGCGCTGCAGCCACGCCAGCACCAGGTCACCCCAGAGCAGCGCGGCAAGTGCGGCGGGCGCGAGGAAAACGCCGAAGGGAACCAGTGGTGCTTCGAAACTCGATCCGCCGAGCGCAAGCTCCGTCTGCTCGCGGTATCCGGTCTGACGCACCCGCGCGACCGGATAGACGATCGCCACGAACGTGATGGCGCCGATCAACGCGCCGACGAACACGGTGACGATCGCTCGCGTCGGACCGAGTGCGGCGCCGGCGAACGCCATGAGCGTGACGTCGCCCATTCCCATCGCTTCACGCCGGAGCGCGACTTCGCCAAGCCATCCGACGATGGCCACGAGACCCGCGCCCGCGCAGGCCCCGAGCAGCGCCTCGTAGGGTCCGACGAAGGGTCCCTGGTTGTTGAGGTACACTCCCACGACGGACGCGGCGAGCGCGAAGAACAATCCGAACACCGTGAAACCGTCGGGAATGAGATAGTGGCGAACGTCGGTGATCGCGACGCCCAGCAGAATCGTGACGAACACGGCGAGACGAAACGCGGTGAACGTCGCGCCGTAATGCCAGACCGCCAGCATCCAGACCAGCGCGACGGCGAGTTCGACCAGCGGATACTGGATGGAGATCGGTTCGTCGCAGCAGCGGCAGCGCCCGCGCAGCACGAGCCAGCTCACGAGCGGCACGTTCTCGAACCACGCAAGCTGGTGCCCGCAGTAGGGACATTTGGAGCGGGGCCGGATGACCGACAGGTCCCGGGGCCAGCGCGCGATGCAAACGTTCAGGAATGAGCCGATGATGGCGCCCAAGATGAACGCGACGATGCCGGAGAAGGTGTCTGCGAGAATCACTGCCTGAGCGAGTAGAGAAGAATTCCGGTTGCGACCGCCACGTTGAGCGATTCGACGTCCGACGTGATGGGAA
>JBOHTL010000027.1:0-5980 GCA_050733735.1 Gemmatimonadaceae bacterium | reverse complement strand
GTATCGAAGGCAAGGCCTGGCGCAGCCTGTGGCACCTCCATCGTGCGGTCGATCCGATGTACGGTGCTCAGAACGACCGCGCCGATCAGAACAGCCGCGATGCCGCTCGCCCAGCGCGTGACACGCCATTGCCTGCCAGCCTGGCGACGTGCGGCGATCGGTACGACGTCTTCCCGTTTCGGAATCTCGGGCGCCGCGGACGCTCCAGCGGGAATCACACCCGCGGGCACGTCGTCGAGCGCGCCGAGGATGCGCGACGCCCCCGCGATCAGTCCGCGCGCCTCCGCGACCGCCGCCGAGCACGCGGCGCAATCCGCCACGTGCGCTTCGATCTCGCGCGACTGTGGCGCGTCCAGCGCACCGTCTAGCCAGGAATGAATGGTTCCTTCATCCAGATGGTTCATACTGCTCTCCGGTCGGAGCCGTCCGCGATCGCGCGGAGCTCCTCGTATGCTTCAACCAGCCGGCGCCGCGCGCGCGACAGCGTCGTTCCCACCGACGCCGCCGACAGCTCGAGCGCTTCGGCGATCTCGTTGTAGTCCAGTCCCTCTTCTCGCATCAACAGCGCCTCCCGATCGCGTTCGGTGAGTGTGTCGATCGCCTTGCGTGCGAGCGCACGTTCCTCCGCCCGCTCCAGATCCGTCGGCTCCGGCTCGACGATGCTCTCGGCCTTCGCCTCTTCGCGCAGCAGCTCGAGATGCCGGCGCCGCCGGGCATCCTTACGAGCTTCGTCTCTGACAAGATTTGTCGCCACGGCAAACAACCACGCTCGTTCGTTGGTCAGAGTGTCCTGTCTCAGCGCGCGCACGAACGTCTCCTGCGCCACCTCTTCCGCCCAGTCACGGTCGCCGAGGCGACGCGTGAGATAGCGGACGAGAGGCGCGTGGTATTCCCGAAAGAGACGTTCGACGTCGTTCACCAGTTCCTCACGATGGACTCCACCTCGGAGGCCGACAGCTCCTCCGCGTCTTCGACGACTTCGACCGCGACGGAGCGGCCGGCCACGACCACACGGTCACCGATCGAGAACGCTTCCTTGATCTCCGGCAGTTTCTCGATCAGCGCGAAGTACGTGGGCGAATATGCCTTCACCTTGTACACCCGCAAATCGGATTTCATCCGTGAGTCGACCCAGCGCTCGCCGTCGCGCTGGAACATCCGCGTTCCTGCCCGGCGCGCGTCGGCGTCCATCAATGTGGCTGCGTCAGCCGCGGCGACCGACTTGGCACTGCGCTGCTCCGCGGCCGCCCGTGCGGCTTCGAATTGAATGACGGGAGCCGCCGCTGCCGGCGCAGATTCCGCCCGGCCCCCGCCCCGAGCGCCGGTGACGACGACCTCGTTCAGACGCGTCTGTCCTCCTCCCGCTCGACGCATCCGAGTGGTGTCCTGCCGCATGTTCCCGGCGACCATTCCGGGCTCGAGCACGAGATACGACGTGAATTCCGTCGGAATCCCGAACCGCTCGCCGAGCATGCGGATCTCGTCATTGATCTCGGACGAGCCTCCGTTCCGCCGCTTCTCGGCGGAGAGCCAGCCGATGCGCTGCGTGGCCCAGAGTCGTGGGACGAAGGCGTTGTCACGCTCGTCGCGCGGGAACGCGCGCTCGGACGACCAGCGCACGCGGCGCAAACCGGTAACACCCGTCACGGTCACGTTCGCCGTCCCACTGCCGTCGTACCGCGCGAGCAGAACGAGATCCTGTCCCGCGAAAATATCCTGCGGTCCGCTCGGATACAGTCGCGACAACCGCACGTTGCCGTCGACGCTGACACGCACGTCGGTGAGCAGCGGCTGACGCAGGCGCGTCGCCAGCAGTTCGACGGCGCGCTCGACGTTCTCCTCCGGACGGACGAAGTGCGCCGTCCCACGCCCTTCGAGCGCCAACTGCTCGATCAGGCTGACGTTGACGTCGGCGCCCATGCCGACCGAGAAGACGCGGGCGTCACCGCGCAGCCGCGCGGCCCGCGCCGCGATGGATGCCGGGTCGCGATCGCCCACTGTCGGCGCGCCGTCCGTCATGAACAGGACGAGTGGCAGGCGCTCCGCGCGCAGACCAGTCCCGGTGTCCTCGCCCCTTGTGGAGCGGTACACGCGCAGGGCTTCCTCCAGCGCGCCCGAGATGTTCGTCGAGCCCACGGCTTCGAGTTCCTCGATATACCGGAGCGCCGAGCGAATGTTGGCGTCTGACGCCAGCACAAAATCGTCGCGGAAGCTGCGAACGTCCGTCGAAAAATCGATGATGCGGAACCGGTCGCGCTCGGTCAATGAGCGCAGCAGCTGACGCCCCGCGGCCTTGGCCTGCTCCAGCTTGCGGCCACTCATCGAACCCGAAACGTCGATGACGAAGGTGACGTCGCGCAGCGTCCTCGACGATGCCAGCTCAGTCGGCGGCGTGACGGTGATCAGCGCGTAGCCGGGCTCGCTGCGGGTCGCGTGCGTCAGCAGCGCGACAGATGCCGCCCTCGAGCGGCGCAGCGCGACCAGCACGGTGATGTCGGGCCCGCCGCTGCGAATCGAGACCTCGCGCACAGCGCCATCGCGTTCCACGTCCAGCTCGTGGGTCGGCGAGTACGCCTCGCCCAGCTCGCCACCTGCGCGATACGTCAGGTGAAACGTCGTGCGACCGGCTGGATCGCTGATCGGCCGCTCCATCACGCCGCCTCGCACCGGACGCGGCTGCGGCCCTGCGGTCTGTGTGCTTTGTCCGCGGAAATAGTCGACGCGCACCGCGTCGCCCTCACGCTCGGCGACGCTCTCGAACCGCACGACCACGCGCCGCTCCTCGCCCGGTTGAATCGGGAAGATGCGCGTGCGCAGCATGCCGTGGCCCATCCATTCGACGAGCGCCGGATCGCGCTGGCGTCGCACGATGTCCTCGTAGATGCGTCGCGCTTCGACCGCGTTCATCGTCTCGCCGGCCACGAGCTCGCCATCGATCGAGAGCTTGAGATCGCGGAAGGCTGCATTCTTCGGCAGCGGGAAGATGTAGTCCGCCTCGCCGATGGTGCCGCCGCGGTTGACGAAGCGCTCCTCGACCTCGTACCGAAGCACCCGGTCGCGCAGCTCGACTTTGACGTCGCTGCGTGTCCGCACGACCTGCGCACCGGCGGGCATGCACTCGACCGACGGCCGGCAGCGTGGAATGATGATCCCCTGGGCACTGACGGCCGCGGGGACGATGAGCAGAAGGAAAGAAAGGGCTTTCATATGGAGTCCGGTTGCTGACCTCTGGGAGACGTCGCTCTTTCCAGGACTTGCACATCGCGGCTCGGAACGGGCGTTTACGCCCTTCTAAAGGCGTTCTCGTTTCTGGCTGACACTTTGCACCCCAGAGCGCCAACTCATCGGGAGCAGCACATGTCCGACAAACTCGACAATTCCGCGCCATTCGACGACGACCAGGGCACCCGCATAGCCAGCCAGCCAACCGGAGCAGGCGCCGAGGGCGCGCAGGGCATTCACGGCGACCCGAAACATCCCGGCACCCAGGGCCAGCCTTCGAACCGGGACTCAGGCAGCAAAGGCCCCCCTGACACAGATCGCAAGGGCAGCGAGCCCCTGGACAGCAACAGCCATGAACATGTCAGCGGCTACGGAGGCAAGGGCGGCATCCCGAAACAGTCCAATGACGGCACTCGGGGCCGGCGATAGCTCAGCGGACCGGGCTGCGATACCTTACGCCGCATGACAAATCCGAGCGCTGGCGATACCTCCGTGAACGACCTCGCGGATCGCGTGAAAAAGATGCAGCGCGCGATCTACTATCTCATCTGGCGACGCACCGGCTTCGGTGAGCAGTGCATTCACTGCGGCCACTCGTATCCCGGCCACGAGGCCAAGTGCAAGGCCGCGGAGATCGAAGAGCTGGTTCGCTGATCTAGAACATCAGAAAACCAGAAAGCGCGTGGGCCAACCGGGCTCACGCGCTTGTTTCGTTTCCATCCCAACCAGGAGACAAAAGCATCGATCGTACCACTCCAACCTGATTCTCGACTCTCGCGTGCGCGCGTCGCGCGTGGCATGGCGCTTGTCTTTACGAGGGGGCACAGGATGGTCGCACCTCAACCAGCAGTGCCATGTCGTACAACATCACAACAACAGGCAGAGTCGTCGCCGGAGTCGTAGTGGGCGCGCTCTTCATCTCCATTCCCGGTTGCACGCACGCGACGCGGTCCGCCGATCTGAAAGGTGGCGGCGCCGGCGCATCGTTCTCTGCGGCGGGTGGGCTGCTCAGCGGCGTCTACAAGATGGCGCGCGGTCTCTTCGAGACGCAGACGGTGTCGCTGGCGCTCGACCGCATCGACCAGCGTGAGTTGCCGCTCGACAAGACCTATCGTCGTCGCGGCACCGGACGCGGCGTCACCGTCTACGTGTTCGACGGCGGCATTCTTCCGAACCATCCGGAGCTCGCTGGCCGGGTGCGCAAGGGCTTCAACGCCTTCGCTGGCGACGCCGACATCTGCAACGCGCACGGCACCGCGGTCGCCGGCGCCGTCGCGGGCAAGACGCTTGGCGTCGCGCCTGACGCCCAGATCGTCGACGTGAAGATGGTGGAGTGCGACAAGATGCGCGGGACGATCCAGGCGATCGTCGACGCGACCAACTGGGTGATCGCGGACTATCGGAAGCATCGCCGGCCGGCCGTCGCCAACTGGTCGTTCATCGCCGATACCGCGGCGCGGATTCTCGCGCTCGACAGCGCCGTCGCCGCGCTGCGCAAGGAAGGGATTCCCGTGATCGTCTCGGCGGGCAACGTCGAGGTGAACGCCTGCCGCGTGTCGCCGGGCAACGCCGACGGTGCGGTCGTGGTCGGTGCATCGACGATCGTGCGCGACGGTGAGACTGGCAAGCTGGTCGATCGCCGCGCCTACAACACCGCCTGGGGCCAGTGCATCGACTTCTACGCACCTGGTGACTCGGTGCTGCTGCCCAGCTTCGACGCGGCGCGCACGCCGAGCGTGCAGCTGTGGAACGGAACGTCGATGTCGACCGGCTACGTGAGCGGCGCCGTCGCGCTCTTCCTCGAAGCCAATCCGCTCGCGAGTCCTGACGACGCGCTCCGGTATCTGCGCACCAACGCGACGATGAACGTCGTGAAGCAGACCAACGCGACGGTGTCGTGGATGCTGTACGTCGGCCCGGTGAAGGAAGAGCTCAAGAGCGTGGGAGAACTCCGGGCGGCGATGGTTCAACGCTGAATTGCGTTCTCCGCCGGCGCGCGTGCACACCCGCCGCGTTTTTTGTACGTGCACGCCGCGGGGCCGAGAACGCCTTTCCCCGTTAGCTTCACCGCATGGACATCGACCTTCTCTCCATCAACACTATCCGCACCCTGTCCATGGACGCGGTGCAGAAAGCGGAGTCCGGCCACCCCGGCACTCCAATGGCCCTCGCTCCGCTCGCGTACAAGCTCTACATCCAGCATCTGAAGCACGATCCCACGGATCCCAAGTGGTTCGATCGCGATCGCTTCGTGCTCTCGGCGGGACACGCGTCGATGCTCCTGTACAGCGCGCTGTATCTCTCCGGCTACGAGCTCACCCTCGACGATCTCAAGGAGTTCCGCCAATGGGAGAGTCGCACGCCGGGTCACCCGGAATTGGGCTACACCGAAGGTGTCGAGACCACGACAGGACCACTCGGGCAGGGATTCGCCAACGCGGTGGGAATGGCGATGGCCGAAGCGCATCTCGCCGCGGTGTTCAACAAGCCGGGATACGAGATCGTCGATCACTACACCTGGTTCATCGCCAGCGACGGTGACCTGATGGAGGGCATCTCGCACGAGGTGGCGTCCTTCGCTGGGCACAACGGGCTCGGCAAGCTGATCGGCTTCTACGACGACAACCACAGTACCATCGACGGTCCCACAGACCTGTCGTACAGCGACAACGCGGCGAAGCGCTTCGAGAGCTACGGCTGGCAGGTGCTTCGGCTCGACGACGTGAACGACCTCGCCGCCATCGATGCGGTGATCGCC
>JBOHTL010000026.1:0-2317 GCA_050733735.1 Gemmatimonadaceae bacterium | reverse complement strand
CGCGCCGGCAGCGCGAGCTCATCACCCGCCTCATCGGATCGCAGGCATCTCTCTTCCTCGGCAACGCCGACGGATCGATCGGCACCGACTTCGAGAGCACCACGACACATGCGGCCCTCCCCAATCCGGCCGATACGGCCGGCGTGACCCGGATCTACCACCGGGACCCCGATCGCGCCGCCTTCCTCGCCGCGACGGCTCCCCTCGCGGGATCGCCCTGGGCGGTGATGGTCGACGTTCCGATGAACACCATCAACGCGCCGATCGCCGAGTTTTTCCGCCGCACCCTGGTCATCGCCGCGATCGTGCTCTTCCTCGGTCTCGCGGCCGCATGGTTCACCAGCCGGCGCATCACGCGTCCCCTGGTTCAGTTGACCGAGGCTGCCTCGGCGATTTCAGCGGGCGACTTCTCGCGTCAGGTGCGCATCGACCGCTCCGACGAGCTCGGACAGCTTGGTAACGCGTTCGGCGCGATGGCCGCCGAAGTGCGCCTCACCCGCGAGAACCTCGAGCACCGAATCGATGAGCGGACTCGGGACCTCAACGCGACGCTCGAGCAGTTGCACGACGCGCAGGAGTCCCTCGTCCGGCGCGAGCGGCTGGCCATGCTCGGCCAGCTCTCGAGCGGCGTTGGCCACGAGCTGCGCAATCCGCTCGGCGTGATGACCAATGCCGTCTATTTTCTCAAGGTGGTGCTCACGACCGCGCCCGCCAAGGTGCACGAGTACCTCGAGATCCTCCAGCAGCAGATCACGCTGTCGGAGAAGATCGTCGGCGACCTGCTGGATTTCGCGCGGCAGAAGCCGCCGCGGCGCAAGGCCACGCCGCTGCGCGAGGCCACTGAAACCCAGCTGCACAAGCTGGGACGCGCGGACGGCATCAGCGTCGACATTCAGGTTCCCGAAGACCTGCCGCCGGTCCTCGTCGATCCCATCCAGCTCGGCCAGGTCATTCTCAATCTGCTCACCAACGCCTCGCAGGCGATGGACGGCAGCGGGAGAATTCATGTGTGCGCCACGCAGAACGGCACGCGCGTGTTCTACGACGTGGCCGACACCGGCCCCGGCATCCCGGCCGGGAACCTCGAGAAGATCTTCGAGCCCCTGTTCACGACCAAGGCTCGCGGCATCGGACTGGGGCTGTCGGTCTCGCGCATGCTCGCGCGCGCCAACGGCGGCGATCTCACCGCCACGAGCACGCCCGGAGAGGGCGCCCGCTTCACGCTCACGCTTGAGAAAGCCGAGGGAAATTCATGACGAGACGCGTCCTGGTGGTCGACGACGACCGCGCGATGGTGCGCACACTCTCCGACATCCTGCAGATGAACGGATGGGAGGTGCAGCCCGCGTACTCCGGGACGACGGCGGTGCAGGCAGCGGTGGAAGAGCCCTTCGACGCCGTGCTCATGGACGTGAAGATGCCAGGGCTCGACGGCGTGGACGCATTCCGGGAGATGAAGCGCGCTCGCCCCGACATCAGGGTCGTGCTCATGACCGCGTACGCGGCGCCGGAGCGGTTGTCCGAGGCGCAACGCGAAGGGGTCGTGCACGTGATGCCGAAGCCGGTGAACATCCCCGAGCTGTTCCAGATCCTGTCGGAGAAGCTGGGCTCCGACTGTCCCGTCCTGGTCATCGATCACGACGCGACCTTCCTGAAGACACTGTCGGAGGTACTCCGGCTCCGCGGCTACGAGGTGGAATCCGCCGAGGACCTGGCGCACGCCACCCGGCTGATCGCGACGCGGCATCCCCGGGCCGTTCTCCTGCATCTCAGCGCCGGTGCGGACGACATCCGCAAGGCCGTGGGCACCGTGCATCACGCCAATCCGGAGACGGCGATCATCCTCTACAGCGGAAACCCACGCACCCGCGATGCGCTGGAGCGCGCCATCCCCAGCGAATGGATTCACGCCTATCTCGAGAAGCCGTTCACGATCGAACAGGTCACCACCGTTCTCGACCGCCTGCCGCATGGCGACTGAGCCGCTTCCCGTCCTGGTCGTCGACGACGACAGCGCGCTCATTCGCACGCTGTCGGACATCCTCAGCATGCACGGCTACGAACCGGCCACGGCGAGTACCGCGCGCGAGGGGCTGGCGCTGGCGACGTCGCGGTCGCCCGCGCTGGCTGTCATCGACCTGCGGCTGCCGGACATGGACGGCATGGAGCTGGCTGCGAAGCTTCACGAGCTGTCGGCCCTGACCGAGGTCGTCGTTCTCACGGGCAACGCCTCGATCGAAAGCGCCGTTGCAGCGCTGCGCGAGCACAGCATCGACTACCTCCTGAAGCCGGTGAACGTCGAGCACCTGTTGCAGGT
>JBOHTL010000025.1:0-3579 GCA_050733735.1 Gemmatimonadaceae bacterium | reverse complement strand
GCTCGGTCTTGCCGTCGCCCGGAAGAAAACGGTAGACGACGCGCTCCGGGCTGGATTCCGCGCGAAAACACAACAACTCGACGAGCGTCGTGCTTTGCTCGGCGCGGAGGTCGTCTTTCGATGTAATCGACGTGTGAAGCGTTGCTCCGGGGGGAACGACGCGCATGCGCAGTGGTCAGGCCACGGCGCCGCCGGCTCCGGATGAGCCACGCAGCCAGCCGTTTTGGCGATACCAATAGTATGTGCGTCGCACGGCCTCAGGGAGTGAGCGAGAGCTGCCAACGCCGAGCGATTCCCGCACGCGTGACGCAGAGCACACCCAGTATTTCTGCCGCGCCATCGCCGCCTTGCTGAGGTTCGCGAGTGTGGGCCGACGCGTGACTCGACTCCAGAGCTCTCCGGCGACCGATGCGGTATGCACGAGAGGTGACGGAATGTTCAGGTGCCGCACCGTTCGCCCGACGGCGGACGCGATGTGCTCGCCGAACTCCCGCCACCGCACGTTGTCGCCACCAATGAAGTACGTCTGCGAAATGGCCTCCGGCTTCGTGGCGGCGGCCAGCAGCGCCTCCAGGAGATCGTCGACGTGGAGCACGGAGAACCAGTGGTCCGCGACGCCGGGATACAGAATCACGCCGCGCGACGCGAGGCGAAAAAGCGGCAGGAAGTCGCGATCGTGCGGGCCGAACACCGCCCCGGGGCGCAGAATGGTCACGGGTACCCGATCGGCGAAGCTCTCCACGATTCGCTCGGCCTCGAGCTTGCTTCGCCCGTACGGCTCGACGGGGCGTGGTGGATCGGTCTCGACCACCGGCCGGTGCAGATCCGGGGCGGGTCCGGCAGCGGCTTGAGAAGACACGAAGACGAACCGCGGAAAGAGTCGGCGCGCGAGAATCGCACCCAGCAGATGGCGCGTGGGCGTCACGTTGGCGGCATGGAACGCTTCTGCTCCATGAGCCTTCGTGGCGGCAGCCAGATGAAAGACAACATGCGCGCCTTCCAGGGCCTTGCACGCGAACAGCGACGACGGCTCATGATAGCGTACGACATGGCGTGAAGCGCCGGGTGGTGCCCCTCCACCGCCTGGACGGATGAGACAGCGCACCTCATGACCGTCGCGGCGCAGACGCCGCACGAGATTCTGACCGACGAAACCGCTCGCACCGGTCACGACCGCGATCATGACCGGTTCGCGTTGTCTCCCGCTGGTTCCTCCAGATCGTTTTCGCGCTCGACGACGGCGCCGGCGCGACGCAGACGACCGGCCAGACGTTCGCCTACCCGGGCGCGCAGCACGAGCCGCTCGCCGACGGTGCGCTGGTCGAGCACTTCACCGTACTCGTGGATCTCCGACAGGAGCTTGCCGTCCGAGGCGGACAGATGAATCTCGGCGAGTGGACGTCGCGCTCGCATGTGCGTGGCGAGCGCGCGCTTCAAGGGATCGATGCCGTGTTCCGCGACCGTCGAGACGAACACGGCCTCCTGCCCTTCCGTCGTCATGCGCTCCTGAAGCGACAGCACCGCTTGCTCGTCGAGCAGGTCGATCTTGTTGAAGACGAGCAGCTGCGGTTTGTCGCTCAGATCGAGATCGCCCAGCACGCCGTCGACCACCTCGCGCTGTTCGTCCCACGACGCATGGCTGCCGTCGATGATATGGAGGAGGAGATCGGCCTCACGCGCCTCCTCGAGCGTCGCCCGGAACGACGCGACGAGGTGGTGAGGCAGCTTCCGGATGAATCCCACGGTATCCGTCACGAGCGCCTTCGAGTTCTCGCCGAGTTGCACCTCGCGCGTGAGGGGATCGAGCGTGGCGAAGAGGCGGTCCTCGACGAAGACGTCGTCGGCGCCCGACAGCGCGCGGAGGATGGAGGATTTTCCCGCGTTCGTATAGCCGACGAGCGCCGCCTTGAATTCGCCTCGTCGAGCGCTGCGCTGCACCGCTCTGCCCTTCTGGAACTCGCGCAGCTTTTCGCGCAGAATCTTGATGCGATGGCTGATGAGCCGCCGGTCGGTCTCCAGCTGCGTTTCGCCGGGACCGCGCACACCGATGCCTCCGCGGAACTTCTCGAGGTGGGTCCACATACGGGTCAGTCTCGGCAGCATGTACTCCAGCTGCGCGAGCTCGACCTGCATCTTGGCCTCCGCGGTGCGTGCCCGCGTCGCGAAGATGTCGAGAATCAGCTCGGCGCGATCCACGACGCGCTGCCCGATGGCATCCTCGATGTTCTTGGACTGCGACGGTGACAGCTCGTCGTCGAAGACCACCACCGTCGCCTGCGTCTCGAGCACCTTGCGGCGAAGCTCCTCGATCTTGCCCGCGCCCAGATACGTGGCGGCGTGCGGGCGGTCCAGCTGCTGCGTGACCTCGCCGACGATGACGGCACCCGCCGTATCGGTCAGACGTTCGAGCTCGTCGAGATGCTCGCGGAGGTCAGCGCGAGCCCTGGCGCGCTTGAGTGGAGCGCCGACGAGCAGCGCCCGCTCGACGGGTTGCTGGACCTGAATGGTGTCCTTTGGGATCGTTTCTCCAACCTACCGCGAAAGCGCGTTGAACTGGCCAGTGGCGTTGTACGGTACTGTAAAGTTGCCCACGGGGGATCCCACCGTCACGTCCCCACCGACGCGATACGTCACCGAACCGGTGCGCATCAGCTGCATCGCCGCTGCTCCGATCCCCGCGTAGGTGAATGCGATCGGGACCCGAACGATCGTGGAATCGCCCGCCTGCACGGTCGTTTGCGTCTCGATCGCGCCGCTGCCGACGTTCACGGAGTCGCCAACGAATACGCGATACGTCAGCCGCGTGGCGTCGAGCCGAAACTGATTGGGGTTGTAGACGCCGAGCTGTACCTCGAGGTTGCCGCCCTGGGTGCCGAGTCCGAGCAGGCGCACGTCGCGCAGGTTGACGATCGGATTCTGGAAGGCCGCCCGTCCCAGTGCGGAACACGCGGCCACGGTGAGTGCGACTGCCACTACTGCGATTGTCTTCATGAGTTGCTTTCTCCTGGATCCTCTGTCTTGCGGCGCCTCAGCTCTTCCCACCACGCGAGCCGCTTCGCGATCTCCTTTTCAAAACCGAACGGACCGGGCGTGTAGAACGTCCGGCCCCGCAGCTTGTCCGGCAGGTACTCCTGCGGGATGTATGCCTCCGGAACGTCATGCGCGTATTGATACCCCGCGTGATATCCCAGTTCCTTCATCAGGTCGGTGGGAGCGTTCCGGATGTGCAGCGGTACGCCTTCCGCGGGCGTCTCGCGAGCGGCGTCGAAAGCGTCGCCAAGCGCCACCTTTGCCGTGTTCGACTTCGGCGCCGTGGCGAGATAGACCACCATCTCGGAGAGCGGCAGAAACCCTTCGGGCGGACCGAGCACGTGGAACGCTTCGCGCGCCGCCACAGCCAGCTTGAGCGCTTCCGGGTCGGCCAGTCCGATGTCTTCCGCGGCCATGGCCAGCGCGCGACGAAACAGGATCATCGGATCTCCGCCCCCATCGATGAAGCGCGCCATCCAGTACAGTGCTCCCTGCGGATCGCTGCCGCGCACGCTTTTGTGGAAGGCGGACAGCATGTTGTACGTCTCT
>JBOHTL010000024.1:0-4854 GCA_050733735.1 Gemmatimonadaceae bacterium | reverse complement strand
GTCAGATCGCCGATCAGGTTGAACGCCTGGAAGATGAACCCGATCTGGCGGTTTCGAATCCGCGCGCGCTCGGCGGCGGACAACTTCGCGACGGGCTCGCTGGCCAGCATGTACTCGCCGTCAGACGGCGTGTCCAGCAGGCCGAGAAGCGAGAGCAGGGTGGTCTTGCCGCAGCCCGATGGCCCCGAGATCGCCACGTACTCACCGGGCGCAATCTGCAGGTGCACGTCGTTGAGGGCGTGCGTCTCGACCTCGTCGGTGTAGAAAACCTTCTTGATACCTTCGAGGCTGATGAGCGGCTTCTCGCTGCCCGGGCTGTACGGCTGCGAGGCGGTGGCGGGAGAGGTCATGGACGGCTGGGGAAAAGGGAAAAGGGAAGAGCGAACAGGATCGGAACTAATCGATTAGCGCTTGATGCGGATTCGCGTCTGGCTGTCCCAGTTCGACATGTCTGAGATGATGACACTGTCACCGACAGCAAGGTTTGCCCCCGGCGCCACCTCGATGTAATTCACCGAGGAACGGCCGAGTTTGACGGTCACGAGCTCGGCTTCGCCGCCGTCCTCCGTGAGCTTGAACAGACCGACGCTGCTCTCCGGAGAGCCGTACGCGGGACGTCCCACGTACATCACGTTCGGAAGACGCTCGATCTCGATGGTGCCATCGACGCTCATGTCTGCACGCGCGCCGCGCGGCAGCTCGCCGTCGATCGCGACTTCAACGATGACCGTTCCCTGCGTCGAGGTCGGGTCGATTCGCATTACGTGGCCGGGCACGATTCCGTTTCGCGTATCCACCGTTGCCTTCTGGCCGACGGCGATGTCCCGCGCCTGCGTCTCCGGAACGCGGATGACCGCCTTGAGCGCGCCTGGGCGCGCTACGCGCGCGAGCTCCATCCCGGGATTGACCCACTGCCCGAGCTCCAGCTGGACGCCATTGGGTCCCAGCGTCTGCAGCACCCCGTTCTCCCCGGCGACGACCCGCATCGAGCGGACGCGATTCATCTGCTCGCGCACGATCTCCGTGAGCCGCTGGACCTGCTCCTCGTTCAACGCGATCTGCTCGTCTTCCGATCGGTTCATCTCGGCAAGACGCTTCTGCTCGATCTCGAATCGGGTCTGAAGCTCACGCGCTGTCTCCCGTGCCGAGGAGATCTCGAACTGAGAGGCGAGATTCTTGGCCGCCAACCCTTCGATTTCCTTGAGACGACGATTGGCGGCGTCCAGCTGTGTCCTCAGCTGGGCGATCGCGCCTTCCTGAGTGAGCCGCTGCTGCTGCAGCGACGTTTTCAGGCTCGCGAGCCCGCTGCGCGCCTGCGTGAGCGACTGCTCGGCCTGAAGGGCCTGGAGCTGTACGTCGGTGTTGCTCATCTCGACGAGCACCGTGCCCGGGTTCACAGTGACGCCCGGCCGTACGGGGAGCTGTTCGATGCGTCCCGCCGTGACCGCGGCAATGATGCGCATATGCTCGGGCACGAGCGTGCCAGCCGCGCGAACTTCGCGCAACAGCTCACCCTGCTTCACGACATCGACCCAGAGGGTGGCGCGTTCGACGCTCGGTGCCGCCGGCTTCAGCTTGCTGATGCCGAGCGATACCGCAACGACGCCGACCAGGCCGGCGGCCCAGGCGATGTACTGATTCCTTTTGGACTTTGGTGCGCGCTTGATATCCACGTAACGAGGGAGCTGAAGTGCGAATCGCGATGACGCTTTGTGTGCCTTCTAAAGGAAGGCCCATGCCCGTCTTGCTGATCTACCTAAGACGCTGCGATTCAACACTTTACCGTGCAAACTCAAGAGTGAACGCCACTGCCGAATGTCCGCCTGCGGGAATGATCGTCCCAAAAGCGGACAGTCTTTCAAGACTACATGGAAATGGGTATCCTGCGAGGAACCGCGTGGGCACCCACAGGTATGTAGACGTGCCACCCATGCATTGGAGTTTCATGACGGCAAAAAGGTTGGATCATCGGGCCGTTTTTGTGGCGCTGGCGCTCATGGCCGCAGCGCCGGCGGCGGCTGACGCGCAGTACGACGGCAGGGTGTGGCGACTCCCGGCGGCCGGCTCTGGTGCCGCGCGCGGTGTTCAGGCAAAGCCGCAACCACAGGTCATTGTCGTGCAGCCGCAGGTGCATCACCAGCGCACGGTATTCCACCGTCGGCGGATGTTTTTTCCTCAGCAGTCAGCCGTGGTCTGGGTGCCCGCTGTCGTCCTCGGCGACGGCCGCGTGTTCGCCAACTTCGGGAACGGTTTCGAGCAGGTCTTTCGCTCCTGTTCCGGCGGCGTTGTCGTGGGTCAGCCCGCCGTCATCGGTGGCAACGGTGTGGTGCTGACGCCGCAGGCGCCCACATACACGCAGCCCGTTCCGAACCAGCAGACATCGTCGCAGATCATGGCGGCGGGGGGACACGCGCAGGCCGTCGTCAGCGCGCGTGCGCACTCGACGTGCTTCGGCCGGAATCCTTCCGGCGGGGTCATTGTCTACCGGTTCTAGCCGGCAGCACAAGGTGGTGACAGTTCAGGCGCGGCGCGCCGCCGTCGCCATCTGCATGGTGGCCGTGAGCGCCTGCGCCAGAACACCAGAGCCGCCGCCGCCGTCTCCCGCGCCGGTTCCCCCGACACCCGTTCCCGTCATCGCGGCTCCGGCCGCGCCCGTCACGGATACGGCGCCTGCCGTCGACTCGGTCGTTGTGCCCGATCCCGACACGCCTCCACCACCGCGCATCGTGCGCGTGTGCGCCGGCGGCGACGTCACCCTCGGCACCAATCTCGACACGGCCTGGGCGCGACTCGGCGCGCGGCGTCTCCGGCAGAATTATGGCATCTCCGACGATCCCTGGACGCTCGTCGCGCCCCTGCGGCCACTCTTCGAGGATGCAGACGTCGTGCTGCTGAACGTCGAGACCGCGATCGGGAGCGGATCGACGGGCAGCAAGTGCGGCCCGCGATCGCGCAACTGCTACGCCTTTCGCGGTCCACCGGGATCTGCCGAAGCCCTGCGCTCACTCGGCGACACCAGCGCTGTCGTCGTCGGGAACATCGCGAACAACCACGCGCGCGACGCTGGCGCCATCGGCGTCGACTCCACGATCGCGCATCTCCGGCGCGCGGGAATCCTCGTCACCGGAGCCGATACGCTGGCCACGCGCGTCACGCTCCCGGACAGCACCGTGATCGGCGTCCTTGGGTTCTACACGTCCGACATTCTGACCGACGCGCGGAACATTCCGGCGGTGTACCGGCACGTGAAGCGCGCCGTGGATGAATACGGAACGGTGATCGTCACGGCGCACATCGGCGCGGAAGGGATCGGCGCGCAGCGGACGCGCGATTCGACCGAGTACTTCCTCGAGTCGCGCATCCATCGCGGCAATCCGGTGGCGTTCGCGCGGGCCGCGTTCGACGCTGGCGCCGCGGCGGTGATCGGTCATGGACCGCACGTGCTCCGCGCGGCCGAGTGGCGCGACGGCGACAAGCTGGCGCTCTACTCGCTGGGCAACCTGCTGACGTACGGACCCTTCAATAATGCCGAGCCGCTCAACCGCGGCGCGGTCGCGTGTGTGGACATCGCCGGCCGCTCGGTGGTCGGAGCGGATCTGCGTCCCACGGTGCAGCGTGCACCGGGCGTCGTGGCGCCCGATTGGACGCGTCGCGCGCTGCAGTTGATCGATTCGCTCAGCGTCCTGGACTTCCCGAAGACCGGAGCACGGGTTGACGCGTGGGGCGAATTGCTGCGGCCGGCCGCTCCCGACTCAGCACACATGATGTCTCCGCGGTAACAAACCGAAGAGGTGCGTCCCGAACTTTGCGCGCGAGTGCCATGTAACTGCGGAGGGACGGCTCCTGCCTCTTCGCTGGCGGCGTTGTGAGTTTCAGGGATCAACAGTGGAATCTCGGATGCGGCCGAATTTCGGATGATGGCTGATAACGGCGGACCTGCATCGTATTGGTGAACGGCGGAAACAAATCAGTGCTGTATCGCCGTTCACAATCATGTCGCAGTTACGCCGTCATCCGACGCATTTGGGGTTCCCGCCGCATCCGAAAATCATCCTGTGGATCTCCAGGCCGCGAATGTCGCCAGTCGAAGTGTTCTCCCCGAAAATCCGCGATGAATTTCCTTGATTGATGATCAGATCCCCGTCGCTGCGGCGAATATCGTCAGGACGCGACGTGCTCCGACGAACGGCTTGATCTGAGGCGCCGGCCGTCGATCCAGCGGGCTCACGATCACTTTCCCCGCGACACTGCTCGCATGGACGAATCGGCCGTCACCGATGTAGATGCCGACGTGGGTGATGCTGTCGCGCTCACCGAACGTCAGCAGATCGCCGGGACTGAGCCGGGAAGACTCCACCGGATTGCCGATCCTCGCCTGGTGCGCGGCGAGACGAGGAGACGCAAGACGCACCTGGCCGAATACCCAGCGCACGAGCCCACTGCAGTCGAAGCCGTTGGACGGTGAGGCGCCGCCGAACACGTACGGCGCGCCGAGCTGTGCCCGCGCCAGCTGCACGATGGAGTCTCGCAGCGCCAGCTGCTTGAGCTCGAAGGCGCGCAGGGCGCGCCTGTGCAGCCAGCCACGCGGCTTGAACTCCACGGCGATCTGCCGGGGAGGCGCGCTGTTCTCCACGACGAACGCGAGCGCCGCGATCGTCGTAGCCAGAATGAGCCACCGAGTCAGGAACGTGTGCATGGACCTCAGCTGTGCTGAAACCGAAGACCCCGCCATGGGCGGAGTCCGGCTGAGGTCCAAGCAAGCCTGTTGCCGTTCTGTCGGGGGATTGCGTGATCTTCGTCACGCGTCTGGCGAGCGCGACCAATGAGGGAAAGAGGCGGGCCGCGGCCCGCCTC
>JBOHTL010000023.1:0-7480 GCA_050733735.1 Gemmatimonadaceae bacterium | reverse complement strand
TGCTTGAAGTTCGCTGCCTTATTCACGGCCCAAAGGGCGTCATTCCCTCCCTTGTATGGTTTGAGCGAGCGCGCCACCGCGATGATCTCATCCGGCAGATGCTTGGAATTGCGGCGGATTATCCCTTCGAGATCAGCGGGGTTGTCGGCGAACGGGAAGTGCGTCTTCTTCGGGCGGGGTCGCGCCGACGTCCTCGCGGTCGCGTGACACGCGATGTCGAGCGCGTGCCGAAGGTGCTCAAACGTCTCGGCCATCGTGACGTCAAGCGACTCGGGAAGGCGCCCGACGAGCTTCACCTTCGCGATGCGGTCGCCGGTCTGCGGGTCTACCTCTTCAACGAAGGTTGCTTTGTCCTGATCGACCAGAAATCGACTGACAATTCGGACAATATCCTCACCGTTTGCTATTGCCGTCCTGAAGCGCCGCTTGGCGCTGTAAAAAGGGTCGTCCCGTCGAATGGGCGCTGACCACTCGGGCGGAATGCTCACGGTCTACTGCCTTGCGCCGTCCTTGCGTTCCCACCGCTTGGCCGCCGCTTTTCGCGCGATCTCTGACCGTTGCTCAGGCGTCAGGGCCGCAGCCCGCGCCTTCCCGCCTTTCAGTCCCCCGCGCCGTCCCAGGGCCACAGCAGCCGGATTCTTCCGCCGTCGCCGCTTGGGTTGCCCTGTCAATTCGCCTACGACCCGCGCTGCCAGCTCGTTCGGGTCGCTCGGCATGCTTGAGCGTTTACGCATAATGACCAACGTAACGCCATTGGTCATTTGGGGCAAAGGAAACGGGGCCGCGCCGATTGGCTTGGCCCCGTCAAATGCATGGCTTGGTAGCCGTGCATCCCTGTCAAGGTGCAGAGAGGATACGCACGAAGCATGACAATCGCAACCGAACACAAGCCGACGCCAGCTTTAAGTGCGCCTACGCTCCACCAACTAAGAGAGTGGAACGCAGGTAGGTGTGCTCAGGACCGGACTCGAACCGGCACGGCCGAAGCCACAACCTTGACAGGGATGCGTGTCTACCAATTCCACCACCTGAGCACATCCATGCGATGGGGTTCGAACTGGGAGAAAAGCCGCGCACCGGACAAGGCCGAAGGCCGCGCCTACCTACGCCCACGCCTCAATGATAACTGTCAAATCCAAAATGACCCACTACCTCTTTTCGCCGGTCGTCTCGCGCTGGCGCGCGAGCTTGTTCCGCAGCGTACGGTCGGTGACGCCGAGCAGCTCGGCGGCGCGAGTGCGATTGCCGCCCGTGATCTGAAGAGCGCGTTCCACCAGGGCCGTCTCGGCTTCGTCCAGATCGAGCGTCGTGAGCATCACACCCTCGTCCGCCGTGGGGGGCTGGACCTCAGCGGCGATGCCGTTGAAGGGCGACCGGCGTCCCGCCGACGACAGCGCCGATCGAATGGTGTCGAAGCTCGATGCCAGGAGCACCGTTCCCTGCGTCAGAATCACAGCGCGCTCCACGGCGTGCTGCAGCTCGCGGACGTTGCCCGGCCACTCATAGCGCTGGAGGACCGAAAGGGCATCGGGGGTGATGCCCGTAATCTCTCTGCCCAGCTCCATCGCGGCGTGATGCGCGAAATGGTGCGCGAGAATCGGAATGTCCTCCGGGCGCTCTCGCAGGGCCGGAATGTGAATCGGCATCACGCTCAGCCGGTAGAACAGGTCTCGCCGGAACTCGCCGCGCTCCACCGACTGCTCGATGTTGCGATTCGTGGTCGCGATGATCCGAACGTCCACCTGGATCGTGCTGGTGCCCCCGACCCGCTCGAACTCCTGCTCCTGCAGAACGCGCAGCAGCTTCGACTGGAGATCGAGACGCATCTCGGTGATCTCGTCCAGCAGCAGCGTCCCTCCGTGCGCGCGCTCGAAGGCGCCTTCGACGCGCTTGATCGCGCCGGTGAACGCGCCCTTCTCGTGTCCGAACAATGCGCTCTCCACGAGCCCTTCCGGCAGCGCGGCGCAGTTCAGCTTCACGAACGCGCGATCGCTCCGCTCGCTCTGGTCGTGGATAGCCCGCGCGAACAGCTCTTTGCCGGTGCCCGACTCGCCCTGCAGCAGGATGGTGGCCCGCGTCGGTGCGGCGGTCGATACCGTCTGCAGCACCTGACGCATGGCGGGGCTCTTGGCGACGATTTCTCGCGCGGCCCGGATCTCCATGACTTCGTCACGCAGTGCCTGGTTCTCGCGTTTGAGGCGCGACAGCTCGAGCGCCTGAGAGACTGCGTGCTGCAGCTGGTCCAGCTGCAGCGGCTTCGTGATGTAATCCGCCGCTCCCGCCTTGATCGCGGCCACCGCCTGCTCGATGGTGCCGTAGCCGGTCAGCATGATGAGCGGGACGTCGCGCCCCTGCTCGCGCAGCAGCTCCAGGAATTCGAGACCGGAAAGCCCCGGCATCCTGAAATCCGAGATGATCAGGTCGATGTCGCCGCGCGAAAGCGCGCCCAGCGCCTCGGGAACATTCGTAGCGCCGATCGCGCTGTGACCCAGCTGCTCCAGGGTGTCCTGGAGAATCAGCCCGATTGCCGGCTCGTCATCGACGTACAGGATGTTCGCCATCTATGGCACAGACGTAAGACCCCGATCGCTCGCAACCGACGCTAAAGTATTGGCCGCGTCTGACGATACTCGATAGCGAGTGCAACGATCGAGACATCCCACAGGGTCATCAGGATGACGAGCGACCGTCCCATTTCCAGGGTGATTCCCCTCGCCGATGGCCAGCCGATGACCGACGAGCTCATCGTTCAGCTGCGGGCCCGCGTCCAGAGCCGGTACTACGACCGCCCGGAAGTCGTGGAAGCGGTGGCGCGGGCGATAGCCATTCGCGCGGAAGCGATGGGGTGACATCTTTCCCGACGTGGCCACAGTCCTCATCGGCGGCGCGTCGGGGTTCATCGGCTCGGAGCTCGCGAGATCGTTCGCGGCCGACGGACACCGTGTAGCGCAGCTGGCACGCCCACAGACACGATCAGATGGGCAAGCCGTTGCCTGGGATCCTGAGCAACGCTCGATCGATGCGAGCGCGCTGAGCGAGCTGCGTCCCGACATCGTGGTGAATCTCGCGGGAGCGCGCATCGACATCCGCTGGACGAAGCAGCGCAAGCGCCGCATTTACGACAGCAGGGTTCGATCGACGGAACTGCTTTCCAATGCCTTGGCGAAACTGGAACGGCGTCCGGCGGTGCTGGTGAACGCGTCGGCCATCGGGTACTACGGTATCGACCGCGGCGACGAGATCCTTACCGAGGCGAGTCCTCCCGGATCGGATTTCTTTGCGACTATGGCCGCGAACTGGGAGGGTGCGACCACTCCCGCGACGCAGGCGGGAATTCGGGTCGTCACGCTTCGCACCGGCATCGTCATGGGGCAGGCGAGTGGGACCATGAACAGGCTGCTGCTTCCCTTCAGGCTCGGTCTCGGCGCCCGAATGGGCAGCGGCCGGCAGTGGATGAGCTGGATTGCGCTCGACGACGAGGTGCGCGCGATACGATTCCTTGCGGAGCGCCCCGGCCTCTCAGGACCGGTAAACCTGGTCGGACCGGACCCGGTCCGGAACATCGAGTTCACGCGAGCGTTCGGCGCGGCGCTCGATCGCCCCGCGTTCCTCTGGCTGCCGGCGATTGCGCTGGAACTGGTGTTCGGCGAGATGGCGACTCACACGATCCTGGCGAGCCAGCGCGTGGTCCCTCAACGGCTCGCGGGTGCCGGATTCGAGTTTCTGCACCCGCGTCTGGAGGAGGCGCTCAGGTTCGAGCTCAGGCGATAAGCCGATCGAGCCTGTCACTGAACACGCGACTCGCCATCAGCTTCGTTCCATCTTGCAGAATCACGACGTATTCGCCGTGGAACCATGGCTGCAGCTCGCGAATGCGATCGACGTTCACGATCGCCGAGCGGTGAATGCGGACGAAAAGATCGGGATCGAGCTTGGCTTCCATGTTCTTCATGCTGTCCCGAAGCAGGAATGCCTCGCCCTTGGCATGCAGCCGGACGTAGTTGCCCGACGCTTCCACCCAGTCCACTTCGTCGGTGCGCAGGAAGACGGTCTTCCCGCCTGTGCGGACCACGATTCGGGCGGCTCGACGCTTTCTGGCTCGCAGCTCCGCGAGCAATTCGTCGAGCAGGGGCTTCAGGCCTTCGTTTTCGCGCTGGACGGGCTCGAGGTTGTCGAAGTCGACGAGACGGAGCGGATATTCGCCGGTTGCGGGCATGTCTGTGTCCGGTGCGTGAGGTATCTCCCTACGAAGGAATTGGACACAAAGTTCCGGTGAAAGGTTGGCGACCAGGTCAACCCGCGAATCCGGGCGGTTTGCGCCTGTGCCAGTCCGTCGCCTTCTGGAACGCATGCGCGAGCGCCAGCGGCTTTTCCTCCTGGAAGAGCGGACCCAGGAACGTGATCGAGACCGGTGTCTGCGGCCGCGGCGACGGCTGCGCGGGTTGAGCCTGGCGGCCGGTGTCCGCGACGGCGCGAGCGGTGTCGGGCCGCGGATTCCGGTTCGGAAGCGGTGGCGCCTCGCGGAATCCGTGCGGGATGATGACCGATGGATTTCCCGTCAAGTTGGTCTGAACGAGCTGCCCGCTGCCGCCCGTCGGTGTCACGATGACGTCGAGATTCGCGAAGAGCTCCCACCATTGCTTCATCAGCAGGGCACGAGCGCGGTTGGCATTGATGTAGTCGACAGCCGGGACGAACTGCGCTGCCCGGAAGGTGTTGGGCCATGCGAACGCGCTCTGCTGCACCATCTCCTTCACGCGTCCGCTGAGAACGAGCTCCTCGAATGCAGCACCCGCTTCCGGCTGCAGAATGAGGCTGTTGATGCCGGCAAACTGCGGCACCTCGATCGGAACGAGATTGACGCCGAGGCGGCGCAGCACGCCGAGTGCTTCGTCATCCTGCGTCTTCGTAGAGTGCAGCACGCGTTCCGGATTGCTCGGGTCGCGCTCGGGCTGGTCGAAGGCGGACTTGAGATAGCCGACGCGCAGCGCCGCTGGCCGCACTGTCGCGTTCCAGTTGAAGGGATAGTCCTTGATGGAGAGATCGTGGCCGTCCGGTCCGTAGATCGCGTCGAAGACGAGCGCGCAATCCTCCACGCCGCGGCACATGGGACCGATCTTGTCCATGCTCCACGCCAGCGCCATCGCGCCGGTGCGTGGCACCCGACCGAAGGTTGGACGCAGCCCGCTGACGCCACATCGCGTCGATGGTGAGGAGATCGAGCCCAGTGTCTCGGTGCCGATGCTGAACCCCACGAGTCCCGCGGCCGTGGCGCTGGCCGGTCCCGCGGACGATCCACTGGATCCCTGCTCCGGCCACCATGGATTCCGTGTGATACCGCCAAACCAATTGTCGCCCTGCGCCAGCTCACCGAGGGTGAGTTTTGCAACGAGTATGGCGCCGGCGTTGTCGAGACGCTTCACCACTTCCGCATCCGCGTCGATCGTCTGCTCCCTGTAAGGACCCGCGCCCCAGGTGGTCTTGTAGCCGCGAGTTGCCAGGAGATCCTTGGCGCCCCACGGGATGCCGTGCAGCGGACCGCGGTACGTGCCGGACGCGATCTCGGAATCGGCCCGGCGCGCCTGCTCGAGCGCGCGTGCCTCCGTCAGCGAGATCACGCAGTGCAGCTGCGTGTCGTAGCGCTTGAGACGCGACAGATACATCTCCGTGAGCTCGCTTGGCTTCACTCGACGCGTCCGAACCAGCTCGGAGAGCCGCGCAACCGGTTCGAACGCCAGTTCCTCGAGCGACCCGGGACGGGCCATCAAGGGAATGCGCTCGCGCGCCGGCTTCTCACGTCGCTTGTCGGGGAGCTTGGCACCCGCCGGCAGCGGATCGAACACCAGGACGGGCGCAACGCTGTTGTCGAGCGCGATGCGATGCAGTGCGGCGATGGCGTTCTTCTGATTGTTGAGGCTGCGGACCATCATCCCGCGCTCTTCGTCGGTGAACGTGAGGCCCGCAATTTCTTCGGCGGCCGCGATCGTCTCCTTCGTGATCTCCGCTCCCGCGGCGACTTTGGCCCAGATGACCCCGGGCAGCAGCGTTGAACCGAGACCGATGGACGAGAAATACGCGAGGAAGTGGCGGCGATCGGGAAGCGCGGGCGTCGTCGGCGTCATGGTGGCAGGTTGGGGTCGCTTATGCCTACCGCGCGGCCGCGCGCCGTGCAAGTCACGCAAACATCCGTTGCGGGCTGGAACGTCGCTTGCCCTTGAGCAGGACATACGACAGGACATACGACTCGAGGGAGAGAACCTGACGATGCAGTTGAATAGGAAATGGATGTACCTCGCGATTGTCCCGATGCTGGCCGCTGCCATACCGGGCGCTGCCTGGGTGGTCGGCGGACGCGACAGCACCGAGACGAGCGAAGCAGATCCACCGAATCTTTACATCGTGGTGGACAAGTCGGACAAGCGATTGCGCATGTATGAATCCGACACGCTGCTCTGGCAGTATCCGATTTCCGACGGCACGGCCAAGTACCCCACGCCGGTCGGGAACTTTCGGATCAGCAAGCTGATCTGGAATCCGCGCTGGACGCCGCCGCCCTCCGACTGGGCGCGGAAGTATGAGCCGAAAGGCCCGGGCGAGCCTGGCAACCCAATGAAGGTCGTGAAGATCTTTTTCAAAGAGCCGTATTACTACATCCACGGCACTGGAGAAACGGGGCGGCTGGGGGAAGCGGCGTCACACGGCTGCATCCGCATGGATCCGGAGCACATCGCCGAAGTCGCGCGTTTCATCATGGAACATGGCGGCGAACCACGCGAAGAGAGCTGGTTCTGGCGCGTGCTGCACTTCAGAAGTCAGGAGCGGCCCATCTACCTGGACAATCCCATTCCGATCCGAATCAAAGCGTGAACGTCAGGCGCTCCTCGCCTAGTTTCCAACCCATGCCAGTCGTTCGGTTCAACGAGCTTCCCGATCACGCGCGGGTTTGGGTGTTTGCCAGCGACCGCCCGCTCATGGGCGCCGAAGGCGAGCGTCTCCTGGACGGAGTCGATGCGTATCTGGAGCAGTGGAAGGCGCACGGTGCGCCGCTCCGCAGCGCGCGCGAATTACGTGACGATCGGTTCCTCGCCATCGGCGTGGATCCGACCGCCGAGCAGGCGTCCGGCTGCTCCATCGACGCGCTGTTTCGCCGGCTTCAGGACGTCGAGCGCGAGCTCGGCACGTCGCTGGTAGCGGGTGGCCGAGTGTTCTATCGCGGCGCGGACGGCGAGATCCAGGTGGCTCGGCGAGCCGATGTCACAACGCTCAGCCAGACGGGCGAACTGACTCACGGGACATCCGCGTTCGACACGAGTATCACCGACGCGCAGTCCTGGCGCGAACGCTTCGAGCGTCCGGCCCGCGAAACGTGGATCGCGTCGCTGCTGCCGCGCGATCAGGACAGCCAGCCGTCGAGTCGCTCGGCCACGAAGGCGTCGTCAGCGAGAAAGGGATAAGCACGACTGACACGTTCGATCTCGTC
>JBOHTL010000022.1:0-3790 GCA_050733735.1 Gemmatimonadaceae bacterium | reverse complement strand
TCACCGGACTCTCCCCTGACTCTCACCTGGGGCACATCGCCCCCTTTGGTGAAGTCGCGCTCTTCCATGCGACTGAACAGGTGCCAGCTGATCTCGAGATCCCAATGCCACCATTCGGGCCGCCTGCGCATCCTGACATCGTGCGCAGCTGCGTTCGTATCGCATCACCATTCCATCGCAGAGGCCGACGATCGCGGAGCTCAGCGCCGCCGGGTTGCCCGCAATTCCTCGATGAGTGCCCGCAACTCAGCGATCTCACGCTGTTGCCGCTGCAGCTCATTCAGCAGCAGCGCGGGAAGGGCGTGGTAGCTCACTGTCTGCACCGCGCCCGCGGTATCGCGCACAACGAGCTCGGGATAGACCTCGGCGACTTCTTCGGCGATGAGACCGTACTGTATCGGCTGGGATCCGTCCTTCATGGGCTTCCGGTATCGGAATGTCACGGGCCGCAGCCGCATGAGCCCGGAGCTGGCGGTTCCCATGGGCTCGATGTCCTTCTTCACGCGACGAGAGGAGCTCACGGTTCCGAGTTGACCGGACGCGTCGATCACGACCGCGGCCGCGGTGCCATCGGTGGTTACGCCGCTGACACCGGCCAGGTGCACACGCGTCTGCGTGCTGCCGATCATGATCGTGTTGTCCATGGTGGCCGCGCCGTTGTGACCGATGAGGATGTTGCCGCTACCGTTCGTCAGAAGATGTCCCGCGTTGCGCCCCAGAGCGGTGTTATTGCTGCCGGTTGCGAGCTGGTTCAGTGCCGCCTGACCGATGCCGGTATTGCTGCCGCCCGACGAGAGCGTGAGCAATGCCGCTTCTCCGACCGCGACATTCAGCGAGGACGTCACCGGGTTCCGCAATGCCAGATTTCCGACCGCCACGTTCTGGTTGCCTGTTGTATTCGCGAACAGGGTGCTTGCGCCGAGCGCGGTATTGAACGCCCCCGAGGTCGTGTTGTGGAGCGACGCCTGACCGATGGCGACGTTCGACGCACCACTGGTGCTGACCAGAGCGTTGCCTCCGACCGCCACATTGAATGAGCCGGTGGTCTGTTGCATTGCATTCTGTCCGACGGCGGCGTTCCATGACCCGGTGAGGTTATCGCGGAGCGCGAGGCTTCCGACCGCCGTGTTTTGCCCCCCGGTCGTCGTCAGTCGCATGGCCTGCGCACCCACAGCCGTATTGCTCTGACCCGTCGTGTTCGACATCAGGGCCTGGAAGCCCACCGCGGTCGCATGCCGGGGAGCACCTGCGGCGAGCGCACCCTCGCCGACCGATGTGCCGCCGTCAGTTCGGCCATGAGCGTGGGCGTCCAGCTCGACCTGTGTCGCAGGATCGAATGAAAGCTTTGCCGTCGCGATCGAGCCGTCGGCGAGCTTCGCGGCCGTGATGGACCCGTCGGACACCACGCCGTCCGTCCACGTGACCTCGACATGCGTTGTCGCGAGACATGCCGTCGGCAGCCCCGTTTCCTTCACCAGATACATCGCGCCGACCGAAGGGACGTAACACGCCGTCCATGTCCTTGCGGTCTGCGCGCTGGATGCGACGGGGATGAGGATCGTGGCGAGTAGCGCGGGCAGGATGGCTCGCGGCGACCGGATGACGGAGGACATGGCGGGAAGGGACGGGGTGTTGTACTTCAGGGATAGGTCTACGGATCCAGCAGGCGGAGAACGTGGTCGGCGTACAACGCCGCGGACGCAAGCAGCGCGCGATCGTTCGCGTCAGTGGCGCTGGCCGCCTCGGCGCGGATGGCGGTAGCGCAGCCTTCCATGGTTGTGAAGTTGCCGGACGCGGCTCCGCTACGGCATGCGGTCAGCGCGGTATTGACGCGACCTGCCACGGCTGAGGTCATGCCCGCGACCAGCGCCTCGAGATAGTCCTCGTGGGCAGTCGCATCGACGGCCGCGAGGTCCGCCGCGATGACTTCCATGGAGAAATTCTGCGACACGGCTCCTGACGTCGCCGTGATCACCACGTCGCCGTCGGAGGCGCCGCTCACCAATCCCGCCGCGGTCACCTGCGCAACGCTTGCCGGAGCGGCCGTGAAACTGACAGGCGCCTCATCGATCGCCGCCCCGCCGGCGTCGCGCGCTTCCGCGATCAGCTGTACCGTGCGACCCACGGCGAGGCGATTGCCGATGGGTGATGTGACCACGATGGACGCGACCACGCGCGGCGCCACGCCCTCGTCGGCGCACGTGATCGTCAACAGCAGGAAGGCAAACAGCCGTAGACGCATGAAACGCTGGCAGGAGCTGCTGCTATGCTGCGGGGGGAGCGAACATGCTCCCTCCTGACGGCGGTGTCAACCACCGGGCTTGCGAAGCAACCGTGGCGAAATGGACATGGTGGACCTCATGTGAATGGTCCACCACGACAAGGTACGGCCACAGACTCTCCGTACCAAAAGAGTCCCTGCCGAATCAGACCCTGACTTGTTCACCGACGGTGTGACTGGACGAGTCGATGTCGCTCAGCGCCGTTCGCGGGGTTGGGACGCCCGAAAAACCAGTCGCACGATGCCGAGCTGCAACTCGCAGTGGTCGGGAAGTACGCGGTGATCCCGGACCGGTTGACCATCCACGTAGGTGCCGTTCGCCGAGTCGACATCGAAGATGAGCCAGCGGTCCCCGCGTCGCACCAGCGACGCATGCCTGGCTGATACCGACTCGTCAGGGAGACGCACGTCGTTGTAGCGAGTGCGTCCGATCTGGGCCGTCGCTCGCGCAAGAGGGAAGCGGGTGCCCTTGAGCGGCCCGTTCGACACAACCTCGATCGACGCAAGCTCGTGCGTCGTATCCTCCGTCACGCGCGCCGCGATGGACGCATCCTCCTCGCGCCGGATCGCCGGCTCGAAGGACGTGGGATCCGCCTCGAAGCGAAACTCGTCGTCGCCAATGCGGATGACATCGAGCTGGCCGAGCAGGCAGGAGCGGTCGACGCGTGAACCATTGACCCACACGCCGCGATAGCTGTGATCGGTGAGCGTATACCCGAGCAGTGATGCGGAGATCGTTGCGTGCTTCTTCGAGGCCTCCTTCTCCGTCAACACGATCGCGGAGGCGGTGTCGCGGCCGAGCGTCAGGTCGCCTGCGCCAATCGGATACACCGATCGATCCCGCAACCGCGTCAGCCGTCCTCCCGTGCTCGCCGTCGGCTCACGATGCGAGGGAACGATTGCCACCATCGTCGTCTGCTCGCTGCGGCCGTGTCCAGGCCGCGTGTCGCGACCGATTCTGCGCATGTCTCCATAGACGAGGACGATGCCGGCCAGTCCGATGCGGTCGAGGTGCCGCAACACGTCGGGCTCCGGGCCCAGTGGCATGCCGTTCAGCGTCACGTGGTTGGCGTCCAGCGCCCGGACGGTGTCAAGTCCGTCGGGCGGATGATCGAGCACCGCAAGCGGAGCGAGGTGCGCGAGCGCTTCGGCTTCGAGCGCGCGCTCGCCATGACCGCCCAACACTGTTTCACCATGCTCGAGGGCGAACCGCTCGCCGTCGATGATCACGAACGCCATAGGATACTGGAGCTTCGAAGGAAGGACCCGACGAGACCGACAGTACTCAGGCGCTGTCGCACAATCCCGGCGCAGTTACAAGACGACCTCATCGCCGTCGAGTTTCGCGGTAAGCGGTGTCCGTGACTCAACGCACACGGAATTCCGATGACGACGTCGTCATCGTCGCACGCGGCTGTGGACGTGACAAACCTCGAGAGGGCGGTTCAAGCCATCGCGGCGAGCGATACCGGCCCCGCATCCACGAGCGACTTCGTCACTGGATCCACG
>JBOHTL010000021.1:0-2454 GCA_050733735.1 Gemmatimonadaceae bacterium | reverse complement strand
TGAGCCGGCGAGCAGCTCGTTCCACTCGCCGGTGAAGCTCACGGGATACCACATGAAGAGCACGATCGCCGCGAGGAACCATGGAAGGCTCCCGAGCGGCGGCGGCGTCGCTCCGATCCGGTCCAGCAGCTTGCGTCCCGTGTCGAGCAGTGCGACGAGGGGCATCAGGATCGCGTACCCGATCAGCACGAGAGTGAACGGTCCCTTCGGTCCGCCGAACACGGTCCCGAAGTTGTGCAGGTTCATTTCCTGCTGGGTGTTGTGCTCCAGGAAGTACGACGGGGGCGTCAATCCCAGCAGCCGCTGTCCCCAGCTCATCTCCTCGCCGGCGACGAACAGGAGGAAGAGCGCGACAAGGCCGTCGAACGGGCGCCGCAATCGGATGGCCCGGATCATCTGCGTTACGCCGGCCGCCGCGAAAACGACGACCGACGTCCACTCGATCAGCCGGTCTTCCTGGACGGCGTCGCGGTACGCCTCAGGACGGTTGCCTGCGAGCCAGAGGCAGAAGGCGACGAACGAAAACGCGGCGACATGATAGGCCGTCGGAACGCGGTCTGCGTTCGGATACGCGTGTTGCCACGCGCGCCTGGCCGTCCCCTCCGGCTCCCGCGTCCCCGCCATCGGGGTGCAAACGTACTCGAGTGTCTCATCGAGTGTCCATCTACACACGTGGAGGAGTTTTGATGATGTCCGTAGTAGCCCGATCCCGTGGTCGACGTATCGCGACGGGATCCATCGGTCTGGCTCTGGCCGGAATTGCCGTGGTCGCGTGCTCCGACGCGCTGTCGTCGGACGGACTGCGTGAGGCTTCGATTTCTTTTGGAGTCGTTCAGAAGGGCGCGCTGCTCACCGCCTCGAGCAGCAGCATCGCCGAGCTCGTCATCAGCGATGACGACAATTCCCTCGATCTGACGTCCGCAGACGTCGTGTTCGATCGCATCAAGTTCAAGGGCGTCGACGCGCCGCCGCTCGATGCCGAAGACGACGAATCCGACTCCGATTCGGATTCAGACGGTCATCGGGGAGACGCCGTGTTCCATGCCGGCGCCGCCACCGTAGCCCTGCCACTCGAAGGCGGCACGGTCATTCCGTTTGCGGGCACGATTCCCGTCGGCACCTATCGCTGGGTGCAGATGCATGCGCGTTTCATGCGGCTGGTCGGCACCTACAATGGCGAGGCCTTCGACGTGACCGTTCCGGTCAATGGCAAGCTTCGGCTGCAGTTCGACCCGCCGATCGACGTGACGGAGTCGACCGAGCCACTCGCTCTCTCCGTGAACATCGACGTCGCGAGCTGGTTCAAGGACGCCGACGGCAACACGATCGACCCGCGTCTCCTGAACACGGACGCCGAGATGCGCGCGCACTTCCGGAATCGCGTGCGCGCGTCGTTCCGCGCCTTCGAGGACGAAGACCGGGATCACGACGAGAGCGACAGCGACAGCGATTCTGACCGGAGCGGCAGTAACTCGGGTCAGGGCTGAGCGCAGTCGATCACCAACACACGCTCGACGCGGACGGAATCCGGCACCGCGTCGAGCGTTTGTGCGCTCGGCGGCACGCCGCCCGCGAGCTGAAAGCTCAGACCGCAGTGATCCTGCCGCAGCACGAACGTTCCCTCGCCGCGCGCCAGTCTTGCCTGCGGACCGCGGAGCTGCCCCACGGTCGTTCCGACGCCAAGTGAGTCCGCGGTCCTGAAGCGCGGGCTAGCGACATAAATCCGCCAGACGCGATCGTCGACGATCGCCGCCGTGGTGTTCACCGAACCAGTCACGACGGCGAGCCGGCGCTCGGGCTGCCCTTCCGGCCCGGGATACACGGAATCCGTGAGCACCATGCAGCGCGACCGGATCTCCGCGACCGCGGCACCGATCCGAAGCACGCCAATCCCGCTGTCGGTGAGCACGGCACTCGGTCCCACACCGCAGTCGAGAACCTCCGGCGACTGAGGAGGATCGCCCGGGAGCTGCTCCTCGACGTTCGACGCGCAGGCGGACAGTGTCAGCCCGGCGACGAGGGGAAACCACAGAGGACACCGAGAGACACCGAGGGAAAACCCCGCGGTCTGTCGTTCTCCGTGTCCTCCGTGGTCACTCACGTTCCCGCCGTTGCGGTGCGAGCCCCGGCGAGGGCGGCGAGAAACTCGTGCGTCCACCAGTTCACGTCGCGCTGGAATACGGTCGTGCGCAGCGCGCGCATGCGCCGGCGCCGCTCCCCGGCTTCCATCACCAGCGCGTTGTGAATGTTCTCGGCGACGCCGGAGATGTCGTAGGGGTTCACGATCAGCGCATCGGACAGGTCGTCGGCCGCACCCGCGAACTCGCTGAGCACCAGCGCGCCGCTCTCGTCGTTCCGGCAGGCGACGAATTCCTTCGAGACGAGATTCATGCCGTCGCGCACCGGCGTCACGAGCATGACGTCGGCCGCGCGGTAGAGCGCGAGAAGGTCGTC
>JBOHTL010000020.1:0-5847 GCA_050733735.1 Gemmatimonadaceae bacterium | reverse complement strand
GGACATCATCGGCACGTCATCTCCGGCGGACAGGTCGGCCACGCTCAGCGTGGCCGTGGCGGCGTCTCGACGAAGCGGAAGAAATCGGCCAGCGCGCGATTGAACTCCTCCGGGCGCGCGAAGTGCGCGCCATGCCCCGCATCGCGAATGATGACCCTGCGCGCGCCGGGAATCCGTTGTGCTACACTGTCCGCGAACGCGGCCAGCTCTGGGACGTCATGATCGCCGTTGAGGAGCAGAGTCGGCAGGCGGATGCCGTTCACCTGCGCTAGCCGCGGCTCCGGCGTGCGCCCTGACGGCGGCCGGGGATCGAGCAGATCGCGACCGTCGTACCTCTTCCAGTGCTCGTAGAACATTGCTTTCAGCTCCGGCTTGTCGGGCGGAACCCACGCGACCGGAGACTCGATCAATATCCTGCCGGCGGAATCCAGTCCGTGCTTGCGGGCCACGTCGCGCACGAACCCCTTGAACTGCTCCTCGGCTTCGACCGAAGCCGGCACGTCCGGCGTCGGACCCACGCCATAGAGCACGAGTCCCTCGACGCGCTCCGGGAAGAGGAGGGCGAAGCGCAGCGCCACGTCGGCGCCGAGCGAAAGCCCGACGACGTGTGCCCTGGCGACGCCGAGGCTGTCGAGCAGGATGCGAAGGTCGTCGGGGTCGGCGGAGATGTCCGCGTGTCCGGTGGACGCGCCGAAGCCGCGCAGGTCATAGCGGATCACGCGGTACCGATCCGCGAACGCTTTCACCTGGTCGTCCCATATGGCCTGGCTCTGCGTCCAGCCATGCAGGAAGACGATCGCGCGTCCGCTGCCGCTGCTCGACCAGGCCAGTTCCGCGTCGCCGACGTCGATGCTGCCGGATGTCGCCGGCACTCCGCTCTGCAGTTGCGCGCCGAGCGCCGATCCCCACACCAGCAGCGCGAGAGCTATTCTCATCGTATCCTCCCTGACAGTATGCGCCAAGATGGGACGGAACCGCGTCCTTGGCGAGTGCGCGCTAGTGCTGGAAGCCCAGCGCAACGAGACGAGCGTGGTCGTTCTCGTAATCTTCGAGGGTGTACTCGTCCTCGCCTTCGCGCACCTGCAGCCGCGGCAGCTCGAGACCCTCGTAGAGGTCGTCAAGTGAGAGCGTCAGGTCCACGCAGGGTATCTCCACCACGCCCGTGCCTGCTGACTCGGTCTTGTCCCACGAGTCCGCCGATATCCTTCGGTACGAGATCACTCCGCGACGCTTCTGCTCGACGACGAGATATCCCTGGAGCGAGGGCACGGCGCGGTATGCCGCGGCCTTTTCCCGCAGGTCGGTGGCACGCGTGCCTGGTCAGCGCGATCGTGCTGTGCCGCTTGCTCACCGGTGACATCGCATACAGTTCGCCCGCGACGTATTCGTGTCGCACCCTGCCCGTCCGTTCGCGCGTGAGGTATTCCTCCGGCGACAGAAGCGTCGAGTTCCCTGGCGAGCGTTTTCTCATGCGCCGACGTTACCCGCGACGGGCGCGCCGAGTCAAGCGCGATTCAACGCGCTTGCAGGCAATCGAACGCAGGGGCGGCAGAGGCCGATCGTCACCGCACACCGGTCGTGACCTCGCGCTGCGGCACACCCGCGCCTGCTGCGGCGAGCCGCACGGCGCGCGCCCCACTTTCGCGCACCAGGATGGTGCCGTCAGTCGCTATCACATAGTAGAGCGGCGTGATCGTTTTTGGATTCCATGCCCGCCACGTCGCGCTGTCCTGAACCAGCTGGAGCCCGCCCTTCGGATGTTCATTGAGGAACTGCCGGACCTTCGCGGTGTCCGTTTCTCGAGCCACGCTGATGAAGGCAGCACCGCGCAACGCCAGGGCAGCCGCCAGGCGAGTCGCTTCCGGCCGTGCGCGCTCGCTGAATGGGCACTCCGTCGACCAGAACTCCACCACCGTCAGTCTTCCCGGACTTTGGATGAGACGATATTCCCTGCCATCGAGCTGCCTGCCAGCGAAGGGGGGCATCCGGAAGCCACGTTCGGCCACCGCGGTCTCACTCCCGCCCCGCAGATGCAATCGCGCGCCGCCTCGAGTGACCGAATCAATGACGAAGCGCTGCCCATCGAGGACGAAGCCCCAGGCAACCGCGTCGCCAAACCGCAAGCTGCCCGCCGAATCCAGTTCAGTGCGACGCCGCAACGGACCGCCTCCCACGTGTGCGAACACATCGAGCGACGCCAGCTCATCGAAGGTCAGCAGGCCACGATTGGCAGGCCAGACTTCCAGCCGTGCCTGCCCCCGCCGGAAAGCGAAGCGGCCGACGCGGTACTCCGCAACACGTCCGTAGACGTACGGCTCGGTCTCCGAGGCTGCCACCTGCAGACGAACCAGGGAATCCCCGTGACCCACCGGCAGCTCGATGGTGCCGCAGCGCACACCGGTGCCCGTCGATGCGACGTCGATCGGCGTTACGGTGCCATTCGCGCCCGTCCGAACACCGTACGAACGACGACCGTCGGCGGCGCGCCGCTCCACGATCACGACCTGCGACGCTGCCGCGTCGTCCGTGAATTGTGCGACGCGCTCGGCGGCGGCCGAATCGCCGGCAAAGAACAGGTTGCTCCAGCCATGGCCCGGCATCGAACAGGGGACGTCGATGATACGCGCGAGCTCCACCACGTATCGTGACGCGGATGACTCGCGCGCGTGCGACTGTGCTTCGGGATCCGGCTCCCGCCTGTCGAAGATCCAGCGGTTGAGATGACTTGCCGGCCCGGCATCCACGTCTTCCACGGCGGTGAACGTGTTGCCATCGGCGCTCAGGGAGTATCGCACGACCTGGGATGCCCTCTGCTCGCCCCGTGAGAATGCCGACCAGAACACCAGCTCATCGTCTTCCCACCATGAGCGGCTCGTCACTTTCGTGTCGCGAAGCTCCCAGTCGACCTGACTGCTGTCGGTGCGCAAGGTGGTCGTCACGGTGTCGAAACGCCCGTCCCGTGCATGCGTCCGGAATATTCGGACGATCGGTTCATCATGACTAATGACGAAGATCGTCGAGTCCGGCGGCGGAACCTGCAGTTGGCTCTTTGCAAGGTTCACGACCCACGTTCCGGCAAACGCAGGGCGACGACCACCGAAGCCGAGGGAGGCGCATCCCGCACACAGGATGGCAATGCCGACGACCCGCACCGCACGCTCGAACGAGTGTCTCGTCATGTGACAGTTCTTTAACGACATGGCGGCTCCACTGGAAACAAATGGCTACTCGGCCCGCAACGCTCGCGCCGGGTCGATCCGCGTCGCGCGACGGGCCGGCACATACGCGGCGACGACGGCGACCCCGAGGAGCAGCGCGCACGCGCCGAGGAGCGCCGCCGGGTCGGTCGGGCTCACCTCATAGAGCAGGGAAGTCAATAACCGCGAGGCCGCCAGCGCGCCGGCCACTCCCGCGATCACCCCCGCCGCGCACACCGCGAGCGCTTCGCCGAGCACCTCCCGACGCAACCGGGCCGGCGTGGCGCCAAGCGCCGAGCGGATGCCGAGCTCGCGGGTGCGCTCGCCCACGGCGGATGCAAGAGCACCGTACAACCCGATGGCGGCGAGGAGCAGCGCCACAATGGCGAAACTCGACAGCAGAACCACGTTCGTCCTCGGCTGCGCCATCGGCCCGGCGAGATAGTCCTCCATCGTCTGTGGATGCCAGATGCCGAGCGCGGGATCGATCTCGTCCAGCGTCCGGCGGATCGCCGCGAACACGGCGCCTGGGTCGCCCGCCGTGCGGATCGCGAACAACCCCTGCGTGACCGACTGGCGCCAGGGCAGAAAGATCGTCGGCGTCGCGTCGCGCAGACTGCGGTAGCGGATGTCCCGCGCAACGCCGACCACGGTGCGCCACTGCGTGCTGTCGATCATCGCGAAGCGGAGCCGTTTGCCGATGGCGTCCTCTCCGGGCCAGAGCCGGCGCGCGGCGGCCTCGCTCACGACGGCGACCAGCGGCGCTCCGGGCCGGTCGCCGTCCAGGAGTCCGCGCCCGCGCACCAGCTGGATGTCGAAGGTGCGGAAGTAGTCGGCGCCCCCCGTCTCGACGGGAACCAATGGAGTCCCTTCCGCTTCCTCCGGGGACTGTCCCCACACCTCCGGCTTCCATGTCCACACGTTCGGTCCGAGGAACGGTGGAATCAGCACCGGAGTGACGGCGGAGATGTCCGGGACCTCGTGCAGCCGAGCGTACACTCGGTCGAGCAGCGCCATGTAGCTGGCCCTCGTGCCGAACCGCTCCGGCGGAAAAGTCACCTGGAAGAACGCCGTCCGCCCGGTAGCCGAGTTCCAGCCCCTCCAGGCGCGCGAGACTGCGGGCGAGCAGCCCGGCGCCGGCGAGCATCATCAGCGCCAGCGCGAGCTGCGATGCGACGAGCCACGCGCGTGCACGGCGCCGCGCGCGCGTTTCGCTTCCCGACCGGGCGCCGAGGCGGAGTGAGAACGCGGGAGCGGCTCGCGCGCCGGTGAGCGCGGGGAGCATGCCGAAGAGGAGCACCGCGAGGAGGGTGACGCCCGCACTGATCGCGACCGGAGTGCCGGCCGCGACGACCACGTCGCCGCGCGGCAGCCGGTCCAGTGCGAGGGCGCTCATCAAACGCAACAGCCCTGCGGCGATGCCGGCACCGGCCACGCCTCCGGCCAGGCCGAGTATGGCGCTCTCGACGACGAGCTGCCGCACCACGTCGCCCGTGCTCGCGCCGATGGCGCGCCGGACCGCGATCTCGTGGGCCCGCCCAGACGCGCGCAGCAGGAGCAGACTACCGACGTTGACGCAGGCGATCAGGAGCAACAGCGCGACCGCCGCGGTGAGCACCAGTAGCGCAGGGCGCACGCGACCGACGATGGCATCGAGAAGTCCGTGCACTTCCGCGCCGGAGAGCTGGAACTCCGGATGCAGGCGCTGCATCGTCGCAAGGAGCTCGGCGCCCGCCGCCTGCGGTGTGGCGCCTGGCGCCAGACGGGCGACCAGGTCCATGACTCCCTGTCCGGTGGTGGCGTGCGGCGCCCAGTAGCCGGTGCCCGCCGGGTAGTCGAGCCCCGGCGGCGCGACGCCGACCACGGTCACGTCGAGGCCGAAGCTGGAGAGGTGCAGGCGTCGTCCAAGCACCGCGGAGTCTCCGGCGAAGTGCGCGCGCCACGCGCCGTAGCTGAGGACGATCACCGGCGGCGCGCCGGCGACGTCGTCCTCCGGCCGCAGGAGACGCCCGAGCACCGGTCGGGCGCCGAGCACCTCGAAGAAGTTGCCGGTGACGCGCGACTGGGGGAGGACGAGCGGCCGGTCGCCGTCCATGAGCGCGAAGGGGTGCGCGCCCCAGTGCACGAAGCCGGCGATGGCGCGCATGGTCCGGCTTTCCTGCCGCAGCTGCTCGAGGTCAGCGGGGAGGAGCGAGATCTCGACGCCCTGACGCGTGGGCCAGAGCGTGACCACGCGCGCCGGCGCCTCCACCGGCAGCGGTCGGCGCAGCACGGCGTCGCTCACGGCGGCGATGGCCGACGCCATGCCGATTCCCAGCGCCAGGATCGCGACGATGGCTGCGGTGAAGCCGGGTGTGCGTCGAAATCCGCGGAGGGCAAAGCGAACGTCGTGCGCGAGTCGGTTCATGAAGCTTTTTTCAGTCAGACGGGCCGGTCCGGCCAGACGTCCTCCGGGCGGGCGGGTGGCAGCTTCTCGAGCGTGCGTCGGAGCGACTCGGTCACGCGTCGGTCCATGCACGCCCGGTGCACCCACAGGTGAGTCGCACGACCTCCGAGCACGATCCTGAGAGGAAACTGGTCTGGCGCGTCGACCGGAATGGCCACGCCGCAGAATGCGCAGCCATGGCCCTGGAAACCAGCAGCGCTGAGA
>JBOHTL010000019.1:0-10169 GCA_050733735.1 Gemmatimonadaceae bacterium | reverse complement strand
CTCCAGCAACGCGCTGGCAAGCGCAAAGCCCCACGTCGAGTACGAAACGCGCGTGCCTGGCTCGCTGACCAACGGGTCCTGAACGAACAACGGGAGGGCCTGCATGGCGGCAGTGCAGTGCTGCGTCAGGTGCGCCTCCACGGAGTCTCGATAGTGGCGGATCCCCGCTGTGTGTGTCAGCAGTTGCTGCATCGTCACGGCGTCGAGGTGTTCCGGCAGCGACGGCATGATCCTGCGGATGGAAGCGCGAAGGTCGATCTCTCCGATTGCGGCCGACTGAATTGCGGCGGCAGCAGTGATCTGCTTGAACAAGCTGTAGACACGAAACGGAGCATCAGGCCTTGTCGGTGCCCCCCCTTCCAGTGCCTCACGGCCGAATCCCTCGGACCACACCAGCTTTCCATCGACACCAACCGCCACAGCCACCGATGCCCCGCGACGAGTGAGCGGGCGCACGATGTTGCGACCGCGCTCGATGGCTACCGCATACTCGGGATCCGCAACGCCCGGAGTCCTTGCCGGCGGTTGCCGCGGTACGCACGCGGTCGCGCAGAGCGGACCGCTCAGCGCCAGGATCAGTGTCGCGAAAGGAACATGCATGATCGTCACAACCTCGTCAGGATGAAGAGCCCGGCGCTGAGCGTGAGCTGGACCCCTGCCGAGATTGTGAGGGCGCGGGTCGACCAGGCCACGGCGCGCGCGGGGTCGAGAATCGAGCGAAAGAGGATTGCCGGCACATGGGGCGCCCGCGGCACGAGGGTGCGCAATACGACACACCAGGCGGCACCGGCCAGCAGGCCCATCGACCACGCCACGCCCCAGTATTCGCTCGTGCCGAACGCGTCACCCAATCCGCGGGCCTGGAGCCACGGTTGGACGGGGCCGCCGAGTGCCGCGAGCGGTATGACGAGAGCAGGTGGCCACAGTGCCGCCATCCCGGCCAGCCCCAGGGAACCGATGAGGAGCGCCGGATACGATATCGCACGCTGTGCCGGGCCAACCCGTTCCTGCCTGACTCCGAGTCGCGCGAGGATGAAGGCAAGCGGCACCGCTCCGGGAATCGTGGAGGGGACAAGGATCGCCAGCGCGAGCAGCGCCAGGCTGGCGTAACCCAACACGTCAGCCAGCCTGCCGGCGCGCTGCCCGGGTGCGTCGGCCCGGAGACGGCTGCTGCGGGCGACGGAGGTCGCGATGAACTCGGGAGAACCGAGTCGCTCGATGAGCGCGCGCATCTGCCCCTCCGACACCGGATTCGCGGAGCCCCGGAACGCCTGCGATGCGTGATCCTCGAAGTCGCGAATGACCGTATCAGTGTCTTCGCTCCCTGCGGCGTCCAGCGCATCGCGAACCGCGGCGAGGTAGTCGGCCCATACGTCCATCGCGGCGTCCGTCCACTCCGTCATCGGCGTCGTCCCCCGCGTGAGAGATCGACACTCTCCGAGATGGCGGTCCACAGAGCGTTCATGCGCCGCAACGTGGAGGAGCCGCGCGCGGTCAGCCGGTAATACTTGCGCGCCGGCCCCCGATCGGATTCCTCGATGGTTCCTTCGATGATGCCCTCACGCCGCAGGCGGGCGAGCAATGGATACACGGTGCCCTCCGCGGCATCGAGCGTTCCGGCCTCGCTCAACGCGCGCACGATGTCGTAGCCGTACATGCGCTCGCGGGCGATGACGTTCAGAATGCAGAGCTCGAGCAGGCCACGCCGCGCCTGCGTCTCCCAGTTGTCGATGAACTCCACGCTGTCAGTATAGTGTGCTGCAAGGTACCATGCAAGGACAGTTATACGGGTGGGGGCGCGCAACCGTTACCCCCCGCGCGGATGCGCAGCGGAAGTAGCCAGACGCGGAAACCCGCGCGGCGCGTTACCTCGTGCGGAACTCTATCAGGCGGAGTTCGGTCGGTACGCCATCCTCGCTTCGGATGCTGCCGCCCCGGTTCAGGACGAAGTCGTAGGTGCGTTCTGCTCGAGGCGTACCGGAATTCTCAGGACAGTTCGGGATTCGTCCCACGTGAGCCGGTGACTTCTGGGTAGAGATCGCCCTTGCCGGGTGCGCGACCCATTGAATAGCCGGCGGTCGTGAGTGGGCGTCGCATCTGCCGAACGGGCGGCTCCTCACAATTTCCGGAGCGGCGCACCGCGCCTGGGCCGACGCGCCGGACGACGTGTTGTCGGCCATGCAGCGGTTCCTGCGGGGCGGCTGGCCGTCAAATGCCCAGCGCCTGCCGTCATCACCTCGATAAGTCGTCGGCCAGGGTTTGTTGGGGATCGGCCGACCGTCGTGCCGGAGTTCGTGCCCGTGGAGCCACCGACGTGAGACTAGCGCTGCGCCATGCGGCGCACGAGCGCACCGAAGCGCAACGGCGCGGCGACCGGAGCACCGCTCCCCGGCTTGGCCGCCGGAATGGTCACCGTAATCTCTCCCCAGTGCTCCGGTTGCACGACGTGTCTCACGCGGACTCGATATGTGCCGGGTCCAGAGGCGTTGACTGCGACCATGGTGACCCGGTCGCCCGACTCACCCGGGTTGAGCGTAACCACCCGTGGTCGCGGCTGGGCACACGAGACCTCAGCCCTCGAGTCGAACCGGATGTCGGTATCGAGGTCCCGCGTCTCGAGATAACAGAGCTCCCGCTGACTGAAGGTGATCGGGACGTCACCGGCATTGCGGATGCGCGATGAAATCTCGATCCAGTCGCCGCGCGCGTCCCACGCAAATCCATTCTCCACCCGGATCGTTTGAATCAGACCGCCGCCGAGCGGGACATCCACCGCGCCGTCGAAACGACCTGTGGCCGCCGGTTCCAGGGCGCTGCTGCACGACACAGACGTCGCAGCGAGCGCCAGCGCCAGACTACGAGTGAGTATTCTCATGGCACGTCCGATTATCGCTGGGTATGAGTGTTTCACATCCCGGTGGCGAATGCATGACCCGCACCGTCTACATAGATAACGGCCACGGATGACCAGGCGTCACAGGTTGTGCACACGAAGACGCTCGTCGCCGGGATGTTCCGCGATACGCGGGGACGAGACGAGCACCTGTCCGCGCTACGAAAAAGTGACGGGGACAAAACCCTAGCGCATCCGCGCAAGCTCAGAAGCGGATAGCCATCGCCCGTGAAGGACCACGGCTTCGATCCGCACGGCGCTGCGTATGTCGTCCAGCGGATTGCCGCGAACCAATGCTCCTGCGCCTGTTCCCGCCAGTCGAGAATCAGAAACGCGGACAGATACGGTCGCAGCGGATGAACGGCACCGGTGGTGTCGTCGAGAAGAGCGGAGAAGTACTCAGGAGGACGCAGCACGGACTTACGCAGCACCACCAGCGTCGGAACGACGCCGACGTCCCGCGCGGCCAGCTCGCGCCAGAATGCGTGGCGTCTGCCGTCGGCGAGCGAATCGGGCGGGAGAAGGAACGGATGGTCCACGCCGTCCTGCCCCGCGGCGAGAAATACGTCTGGCGAGCTCGTGACGACATGACCCGTGAGCTTCAGGTCGTGCGAGTCCGCAGCGGCGCCGAGCGATGGTGAGGCAGGCGAGCAGTACGCATCTGGTCACGGCGCCGCGAGCCGGATCTCGCGTCGCATGCCTGGTGTCACGGCCACGCGCACCGTCGTGTTTCCGATCGCAACGATGACGGTTCGCACCGTCGGCGGCAGCGTAAGGTGATAACTGGCACCACTCATATCACTGTTGGCGATTCGCAGCTCGTTCGGCAACACCAGGAGCGACTCACGACCGGGATCGATGCCCGGGACGATCTCCGCAGATACCCGTTCCGTGCCGCCCGCGAAGAGTATCAGGGCTCCCGATCGCTGCCTGCCGGCAAGACGCACGTTCAGCGTCGGTGATTCCGGCGCGAACGAGATCGAAGTACCCGGCGCTCCCACACTGTCGCCAGTGGCATTGCCGCTGTTCGTGCTTCCCACCACATCGGCAGGCGCACTTCCCGCACCCAGGCGGCCAAGCTGCTCCGCAATCCAGGCGGCCGCGGGGCTGGCGACCACCAGCGTCGCGAACAACAGCACTCCGGCCGCGATGCGCACGTCGCTCCTGCTCCAGAACGGCGAAGGTGCGCGGGACCCATTGCGCGCAACCGAGCCGCGAATGTGTCGCAGCCGTTCCGGAGCCATCGCCGGGAGGGGATGCTTCGCGAGGAGCGTGGAGAATGCCCGGCTGCGGTCAGCGAGCTCCCGCAACCGAATTGCGCACGGTTCGCACTGCCGCGTGTGTGCCGCGAGCGCTTCATCGCCCGCGACGGCTTGCGAATCAATCAGCCGAACGAAGGCCGCGTCGGTTCCGTGTGATTCCATCGTCGATTCTGGCATCGTCTCGTCTCCTCGGCGCGCTACAGCGCCTCGCTGTGCGGCGGAAGCTGCTGCGCGAGGCGGTCCAGCGCCCGCGCGATCAGCGTCCCCATGGATCCGGTGGTGGTTCCCAGCACATCCGCGATCTCGCGGTGGGTGAACCCTTCTTCTCGCATCAGCAACGCCGTGCGCTCCTTCACGGAGAGCATCGACAGCGCGCGAGCGACGGCACTCCGTTTATCCGCCGCTTCGAGAAGCTCGTGCGGATCGCGGGGTGCGTCGCCCATCGGCGCCCGCTCCGGCGACTCGTCGAGCAGGCGAGTGCGTCGTGCGCGGGTGCGGCCGGCTTCCATGACAAGATTGGAGGCCACCGTGAAGAGCCAGGCCCGCTCGGCCCCGCGAGGCGCGCGCTGCTCGATGAGTCGCACAAAGGTCTCCTGGACGGCATCGGCCGCCGCGTCGGCGTCGCCGCAAAACCGCACGAGATATCGGAAGAGGGATTCATGATGCAGGTCGAAGAGCCGGGCGACGTTCTCCATGCGGAAGTGATCTGTTCAGAACTGCAGGCGCAGACCGATGACGGGGATGCGCGGCAGACCGGGCGCGAACTCGTCCTTCCCGATGCACTCGGCGACACCAGCGGGACTCATGCGTGTCGTCGCGCACTCGTCGTAGCCGAGGTACAGCGTCGCGGATTGCGATCGGCCGAGTGCGTTGCGCAGCTGCACGAATGCCGTCAGCTCGGTTCCGTAGAAGGCGAATCGCCAGTCCGCGAGGAGATCGAGAGCGCGAAACGCGCCGGTGCGCAGGGCGCCCGGCGATCCCGCGATCGGCGGCTCACTCCAGACGAGGGTTCCATCGGCGGCGGTGGAGTCCTGCCCTTCCTGGATACGCGTGAACGGCACCCCGGACGCGGCGGTGAAGGCGCCGCTGATCTGAAATACCCGCGTGAGCTGCCACGATGCAGTGGCGTTCACGCTATGACGCCTGGTCGTGGGAGACTGGAAGATGAACGGTCCCGATCGCAGGAGGCCCCGACTGACGGTGTACGTCGCGGACGCGGAGACGCGTTCTCCGAGTCGTCGCACGCCAGCTTCAATCCCTTCGGCGCGCTCGCTCGCGGTCACGAACAACGGCCGGTCGAGAAGAGGACCTGGAGTCGGGTCGGGCATGATGATTCCGGCGACGTGCCTCGCGTACGCGTTGACGGTCAGAAGCGTGCGCTCGCCGAACCATCGCTCGCCGCCCACGGTCACCGCGTCAGTGCGGACAGCCGGTGTGGTTGCGTCGGCCACGAGCCACAGGCGCACCGGCAGCAGCTGCGAATACAGCAACCGGTCGGTGCGCCACGTCGTCTGTGCGTAGAGATACGATCGGCCCGCGCTCGCCGTGAGTGTGGTATTCGAGTCGAGCGATAATCGGAGGGCCGATCGCGGCGCGGCACGCGCGACTCCCGCGCCGGCAACGCGATTGCCGGCGTCCACGCGCAGCCCGAATTCCGCGGTCAGGGACGGCGTCACGAGGAAGCGTCGTTCGGCCCAGGCGCTGACGTATTTCGTGGATCCGCGCCGTACGTATGTGTCGTCCCCGAGGTGGCCGGCGATGACGTAGCTTGCGGCCCCGTCGAACTCCGCGCGGTTGATCACGCCCTCGTAGCCGAACGACCACGCGCCCGCATCGGAGGCATCGAGCTCGAACGCACTGCCAGCCGAGGCATGCAGCACTGTGGACGCCATGGGCCCATCCGTTTCCGAGGAAAACTGCGAGCCAATGAGGGAGTCCTCAGGCACGACCCTGACCCGGGTGCCGAAGCGGCTGATGCCAAGCGTATGGCGTGCCGCGAAACCGCCGATCGGAGCGACGAGAGACATGCGCGCGCCGGCGTTGCCCGAGACCCACCGGTTGCCGTGACGAATGTCGGGCAAGTCGCCGCTGACGTGATCGCGCTCGAGAATCGCGCTGGCTTCCAGCGTACGCGTGGCATCGAGCTGGCGGTCCACGCGTGCGGTGATCCCGTCGAAGTGATACGGCAGGTGAATGGAGCCGTCTCCGGTAGCCGATCCGACGGCAGAGGTGATCCAGTCCAGGTAACTGCGGCGCGCGGCCACCATCCACGCCGTCTTGCCATCCGCGCTCTGCTGATCGAGCGCGAGTCGCGCGCTCAGTACCGAAAGCTCCCCTGCGCCCCGGATCTCGCCGCTTCCGCCGCCGGATCGTGACCGCACATCGAGCACGGCGGCCGCGCCCTCGCCCATGGATGCGGGACGGGCGCCGGCATGCAGATGAGCGGAACCCACCGCGTCGACGCCGACCCCCGATAACGCGCCGCCGGCGTGCACCGCGTTGAACAGGGGCAGGCCATCGAAGTACACGCGCGTGTGGTCCCAACGACTTCCACGTATCCAGAGCTCGGCGGAGTACTCGTCACGCGTGGAAACGCCAGGGAGCCGCTGGAACCCCCGGAACAAGTCCGTCTCTCCGAGCGTGACCGCTTCGACGACATCGGCATGCGTGAGCTCGCGCACGCTGGAGCTGAGAAACCGGCGTTGCCGCCGGCGTGCGGCGCGGATGCGTGCGTCGCCACGATCCATCGATTGCGACTCCAGCCTGCCATACGACGCGGCGACGTCGGCGTGTGACTCGAGCGCCTTCAGCCAGACAGGCACGACGCGCATTCCGACGGATACCCGCGCGTCCCGGGAGTCACGCAGATCCACGTCGATGATCACGGGACGGTAGCCAATGCGATGCACGCCGAGCCGGTACTGCCCCGGCGGCAGAGCGCCAAACCGATAGCGGCCTTCATCACCCGTGACCATCGTCGACACAGCCCGCCCCGCTCCCGAGTCCGGCATCGAATCGTCGGAGGGGCCCGCATGGAGTGTCACACGCGCGCCGCGGATCGGGCGAAAGGTGCTCGCGTCCAGGACATCGCCTTCAATGCCGGGGCGACTGACGGTATCGGACAGCGCCTGACCCGCGAGTGGGCCCGGGCCGGCGAGGAAGCAGAGCGCGACGACAATGCGCGCGAGCTCCGCACCGACGGGACGGCTGTCCGGACGCGGCACCGTCAGTCCGCGAGGCGTTGAAGAACGACCTGGATCTCCACGCCGTCGAAGGTCGCCGTTCCCGTCAACGTGCTTCCGTTCACGATGAAGTCCATGTCGCGCAGAAAGGTGTCCGCCGCGTGATCGAGCGACACACGATTACCCGAGATCGTCCATGAGCCCGCGAGGCTCTCGTCGAAATCAGTTCCAGGCTGCGGTTCGCCAGTCTCGACATCGATGTCCGGGATGAACAAACGGCCCTCGGTCGTGCCGTCGGACCGGAGCACCACGTCGATCGTGGCGCCGCGTTCCAGCCAATCGGTTTCGGCGCCGTCGGTGGTCGTCCTGAAAACAAGGCCGCCGACGTCCCGGTCGGCGTCCTGGACTGCCGCATACGTTCCGGCAGTCGCGGAGAGCGAGGGCCCGGAGGCGTCGGAGCAAGCGGCGACAGCGAAAAGCATCAGCGGGATCATCGCGTATTTCATGTCTACTACTCCAGGTGGCAAGGATTGTGTCGGCGCGATTGCCGTCTGGATGTGAAATGCGCGAGCCCGGTCAATTCTGTCGGAGGCGGTGTGGCTGATCCGACCATCTTCGTTCGAAACCGCCTCCGATGCGCTCGCGTAGAACGAACGTGCGCCCCGCAATGATCTCAGTGCACGCGGAGAACGACGGGAAGGCCGTCTTGCTTCGGGGCGGCAGGGCGATGGGCCTCCTCTCCCCTTGACGTTCTGAGGGACGCCAGGATACCGTCCCCCTATCCGTTCTAAGGGAACGCCATGGCATTGCGATCGGTCGAGCTCCTGCAGGGCAGCCTGGACGTCATCGTCCTCAAGACCCTCAGCTGGCAGCCGATGCACGGATTCGGCATCGCGCGGTGGATCCAGCAGCTGAGCGACGACGCCCTCCAGATCGAGGAGGGCACTCTGTACCCGGCTCTCTACCGCCTCGAGAACCGCGGGCTCGTGAAGGCCGAGTGGCGGCTCACCGAGAACAACCGCCGTGCCAAGTATTACCGGCTCACCGCGGCCGGCCGCAGACAGCTCACGGAGCACACCGAACGCTGGGAGGCGTTCGCGTCGGTCATGTCGCGAATCCTCCGCGCCGCGTCGCAGCCCGCCTGATCGTGTCATGAGTGACAGCGGCGATCGCGAGGAACGCGTTCCCCCCGTCCCCACCTGGCGGCGGTACCTCCGGTTCTGGCGCCCGGACCCGCGGCGCGACGTGGACGAGGAGATCGCCTTTCACATCGAGTCGCTCGTCGCGCACCTCACCGCCCGCGGCATGAGCGAATCTGAAGCCCGGCGCGTCGCGCAACGGCGCTTCGGCGACGTCACCACCATTGCCGGGAGCATGGTTGCCCTGGCCAGCGAACGGGAGAGAACCATGCAGCGCGCCGACTGGCTCGACGCCATCTCCAGGGACGCGCGGTACGCAGCGCGCCAGCTCATTCACCGCCCGGGCTTCACCGCCATCGTCATCGCCACCCTGGCGCTCGCCATCGGCGCCAACACCGCGATCTTCAGCGCGGTAGACGCCGTGATCCTGCGTCCGCTCCCCGTCGCCGGGCTCGATCGCGTGCACGTGGTCAAAATGAACCTGCCCGGCATCGGCCTCATGGACACCGAGCTGTCTCCGGGACAGACCGAGGACCTCTTCGGCCTCGACGGCGTCGAGGCGGGCGCGGGGTACGCCGGAGCCAGTCAGGTGCTCAATGGCGTCGGGGAGGCGCGGCGGCTCTCGTCCGTGCAGACGCTGGGACAGTTCTTTTCCATGACGGGGGCGCGCGCGCAGATCGGCCGCCTCTATCGCCCGCAGGAGTCCGACGAGGGATCGCATCGCGTCGCCGTGCTGAGTCACGTGCTCTGGCAGCAGGTGTTCGGCGGCGATTCGGCGATCGTTGGCCGCACCGTGGACCTCAATGGTGCCGCGTTCGAGGTGGTCGGGGTGATGGCGCCGGACGCCGGATTTCCGCGTACCGCCGATCTCTGGTTACCCCTCATGATGAACACGGCGCGGCGGACGGACCCGGCCGAGCGCGGCCGCCTGTACGTCACAGCACTACTGCGGGTTCGTCCGGGAACGACCGCGCCGGATCTGACCGCGGCGCTCAACCGCGAAGCCGTGCGCATCCAGCGCGAGTATCAGCGATCCACGACCAACTTCACCGTGACCCCGTTCGTTTCGTTTCTCGCCGGGGAGCTACGACCGGTGCTCCTCGTGCTGCTCGGCGCCGTCGGACTCGTTCTGCTCATCGCGTGCGCCAATGTCGGCAGCATCCAACTCGTCCGCGCGTCGGCGCGCGCCAGGGAGATAGCGGTGCGATCCGCGCTGGGCGCGGGCCGCGGCGCGATCGTGCGTCAGCTGCTCGTCGAGGCGATCCTTCTCGCGCTCGGTGGGGCGGTCCTCGGACTGCTGCTCGGCCAGCTCACCATAGGCGCCATCGGACGCCTGGCGTCGGAGCGATATCCCCAGCTGGGCGCCGCGGAGCTGGATGGCGCCACGCTGCTGTTCACGTTCGCGGTCACCGTCGTCGCGGGGCTGCTCTTCGGACTGCTGCCCGCCCTGCGCGCCGCGCGCGTGAACCTCAACGAGACGCTGAAGAGCGGCGGCGATCGTGGCGGCTCCACGGGACGCCAGCAGCACCGGCTGCTCCAGGGCAGCATCGTCGTCCAGGTCGCGTTGACGCTGATGCTGCTGCTCGGGTCCGTTCTCACGGTGCGGAGCTTCGAGCGGCTGCTCGCGGTGGATCCCGGTTTCCGGTCGGAGGGAGTGTTCACGGCGAAGATCTCCGTGCCGCGCAGCAAGTAC
>JBOHTL010000018.1:0-3988 GCA_050733735.1 Gemmatimonadaceae bacterium | reverse complement strand
CGCGCACACTGCGCGAGCGCGTGGTGGGGATGCGCCCTGGTGAATCGCAGGAGCGTAATCAGGGTCCGATCATCGGCGATCCGATCGGCCGCGAAGGCCTCGCGGAGGATCTCCGCCACGAGATGATCCCGTACACACCGGAGGAGCTCATCGCGATCGCCGAGCGCGACTACGCATTCAGTCTCTCGGAGATCAAGAAGGCCGCGCGTCAGATGGGGTTCGGCGACGACTGGAAGCGTGCGATGGAGAAGGTGAAGGACGCGTACGTCGAGCCCGGGAAGCAGCCCGCGATGATCGCGCGTCTCGCACGCGAAGCGGAAGCGTTCTTCGACCAGCACGACTGGGTCACCATTCCTCCGCTGGCGAAGGAAGACTGGACGATGGAGATGATGTCCCCCGAACGGCAGCGCGTCGCGCCGTTCTTCCTCGGCGGACAGTCGATCATCGTCTCGTATCCGACGGCGGACATGACCGACGAGGAGAAGCTGATGTCGATGCGGGGGAACAATCCGCACTTCTCCCACGCGACCGTCTTTCACGAGCTGAACCCCGGGCATCACCTGCAGGGATTCATGAACGCGCGGTACAACCAGCACCGGCGGCTCTTCCGCACGCCGTTCTGGAACGAGGGGAACGCGCTCTACTGGGAGATGTTCCTCTGGGACACGGGACGTTTCCATGTCACGCCCGAGGATCGCGTCGGCGCGCTCTTCTGGCGGATGCATCGCGCGGCGCGGATCATCTTTTCGCTCAGCTTCCACCTCGGACGCATGACCCCCGAACAGGCGATCCAGTTCCTGGTGGACACCGTCAACTTCGAGCGCGCCAACGCGGAGGGCGAGGTGCGCCGCTCCTTCGCCGGCCAGTACTCGCCTTTGTACCAGGCGGCCTACATGCTCGGCGGACTGCAGATGCGCGCGCTGCATCGCGAGCTCGTGGGCTCAGGGCGGATGACGAACCGCCAGTATCACGACGCGATCCTGCAGGGCGGCCCGATGCCAGTGACGATGATCCGCGCGCGTCTCGCGAACACGCCCCTCACCAGGAATGGCGCACCGCCTTGGCGATTCGCGGACAACCTTCCTCCTCCCGTACCCTTTGGACGATAGGCGACGGCACAGCGGCCACACGGAGCAGATGAAACCCCGAGGCTTTCGAACGCCGGCCGACTTCCGGGCGTGGCTCGAGAGCAACCACGCGTCGAAGAAGGCGCTCGACATGCGCCTGTTCAAGGTGCACGCACGGGCGAGGGGGATCGGCTACCGGGAGGCGCTCGACGAGGCTCTGTGTTTCGGGTGGATCGACGGCGTGCGCCGCGCGCTGGACGAGGACAGCTTCACGCAGCGCTTCACGCCAAGAAGGCCGAAGAGCAATTGGAGCTCCGTGAACATCAGGCGGGTGCGGGAGCTGATCGCCGAGGACCGCATGCATTCCGCGGGACTGGCGGCGTTCAATGCCCGGGACGCCAGTGCCAAGGCGCCGTATTCCTTCGAGCACGGTCCGAAGACGCTCGCTCCGGCGCTGGAGAAGCGATTCCGCGCGAACAAGAAGGCGTGGGCATTCTGGGAGAGCTGCCCGCCGTACTACAAGCGCGTGGTGTCTTTCTATGTCATGGGCGCCAAGCGCGAGGAGACGCGCGAGCGCCGCCTCGCGAACGTTCTGCGCCATGCCGAGAAGGGTGAGTGTCTCCCGATGCTCTCCCCCGCGAAGTAATTCGTCTCAGAACCAGGGCTCGTCGCTCGACGGACCGTAGATCGCGGGCACCTTGCAGCCCAGCATCCGCAGGTACACGGTGAGCTGGCCGCGATGATGGATCTGGTCGTGCAGCATGAACCAGGCAAAATCCATCTTTTCCCAGTGGCCGATCTTTCCCGGTCCGGTCGGGAACTCCGCCGTCCCGCTGAACTGTTTGTCCCCGCCGGACTCGATGAGACGCACGAGCTCCTGATGATCCCGCTCGAACTGGTCGATGGTCGCGTTCAGGTCTCCTGATGGCTTCGGAGGCTGCCCCTTCGGAGGACCGCTGACCTTGAGCTGGTCTTGCAGCGCGCGAGACAACAGGCTCTGCTCCATCACGAAGGTGAAGGCCAGATCGCGAACGGTGTTGGATCGCTCATGCGGACGGAAATCACCTTTGTCCGCGGGAAAAGCGCGCAGCACCTTCACGGTCTTCTCGTGCTCGCGCTTGAACGTTTCGAGAAATTTCTGCACCGCCGCCATGGACGCGCCGCCAAAGATGGGACCGGAAAGCTGCGGTCCGGCTACCGCAATCTCAAGGCAGGCCACAAGTTGATCTCCATGCTCCGCTTCGCGACACCCAGGCGCCTGGTGGCTGCGCTGCTCAGTGCGCCCGCGGCGTGGTCCGCCGCGCAGGAGACGCATGTGTACCGGCCGGGCATCGACGTGCTCGACTACGCGTTCGTCATCACGCTTCCGGACACGGGCTCGCACATTCGCGGCGACGCGATGCTCACGATCCGCAGAACCGCGCGGGTCGACACGCTCGTGCTCGATCTTCTTGATCTGCGCGTCGCGCGCGTGCAGGTCGACGAGCGCGTTCGTCGCTTTCGTCGCACGGACTCCACGATTCACATCCCGCTGCCCCGAGGGGACAGCGGTCATTTTCGTATCCATGTCGCCTATGATGGGCGTGTGTCCGATGGCCTGATCGTGCGCCGCGACAGCGTGGGGCGATGGACGTACTTCGGTGACAACTGGCCGAATCGGGCGAGGCACTGGCTGCCGACCATCGATCACCCCAGCGACAAGGCGACGGTGACGTGGAGCGTGAACGCTCCCGTGAGCCGCACCATCGTCGCCAACGGATCGCAGTTTCAGCGACTGGTCAGCGGCACCGGAGCGCGTGCGCGCGCCACGACGCGTTGGCGCGAAGCGATGCCTATCCCGACGTATCTCATGGTCATCGCAGCGGCCCCGCTCGCGCGGCACGACCTCGGTCAGACCGCGTGCGGCCTCGCGGCGGTGGCGCGCTGCGTCCCGCAGCAGGTGTACACGGCGCCGGAGCTGCGAGGCTCGATGCCCGGCAACTTCGCCCGCGCCGGCGACATGGTGCGCGCATTCGCCACATGGGTTTCGCCCTTTCCGTACGAGAAGCTCGCGCACCTGCAGTCGTCCACGCGGTTCGGAGGGATGGAGAATGCCACCGCCATCTTCTACTCGGACGCCGCGTTCCGCGGCCGTGGCGTCGGCGAAGGGCTCATCGCGCACGAGACGGCGCATCAGTGGTTCGGCAACTCGGCGACCGCGCGCGACTGGCCGCACCTATGGCTGTCGGAGGGCTTCGCGACGTACTGGGCGGCGCTCTGGGCACGTCATGCCCACGGCGACAGCGCTTTTCGCGCTAGCCTGACGAGCATTCGCAACGTCGTCCTGCGCGACACCAACGCCGTCCCGCATCGCCCGGTGGTGGATACCGTCGAGACCGATCTGTTCCGCCTGCTGAACGCCAACAGCTATCAGAAAGGTGGATTCGTGCTCCACATGCTGCGCGAGGACATCGGAGACAGCGCGTTCTTCCGCGGCGTGCGCGACTACTACACGAAGCACAAGCACGCCACCGCCGTCACCACTGACCTTCAGGATGCCATCGAGCGCTCCGCCGGCCGCGACCTCGACTGGTTCTTCGATCAGTGGCTCCGGCGTCCTGGCTATCCCGAGCTCGACGTCGTGTGGAGCACGGATACCACGGCGAAAACCGTCGGTGTGACCGTCGTCCAGGGCGAGCGCTTCGGCGCCTACCAGTTCAACCTGCGGCTGGCGCTCGCAGACACCAGCGGCGCGCTGCGCCGAGTGGAGATCGCGATCCCGGCACAGGACACGACGAAGGTCGAGCTGCCGGTGTCCGCGCCGGTGACGATGATCGAAGTCGATCCGGAGGTGCAGCTGCTGGCGAGAATCTCGGTGAGGAAAGAGAACTAAAGCGTTCTCGGCCCGCGCGCGTGCACTGACAAGACACGCGCGCGGTGTG
>JBOHTL010000017.1:0-4601 GCA_050733735.1 Gemmatimonadaceae bacterium | reverse complement strand
ACGCGCAGCAGCCCGCCTGCGACCAGCGCGATCATCGTGCTCGCGAGCGTCCCGATCAGGAAGTACTCCGCGAACTCGTGTTTCTCCAGGTCGCGACTCCGGATCAGCCCCTTCGCCGCGATCGTGAACCCTAACGCGGCGTAGCTCGCGGCGGCCACCATCCCGGCCAGCAGCAGACGCTCGATGTCGCCGATCAGCCGGCCGCGGTTCAGCTCCACCTCGTCCACCTGCTTCTGCTGACGGGGCAGGCTGTCCGCGCGGTTCAGAATCGCCCGCACCACCTGCGTGCCGCCGCGCACGAGATACAGCACGATCGCGCCCGACAGCATCAGCGCCGCCACTCGCCGGCTCGGCAGCGGCAGCTCGAGCAGCGTGATCACCGGACGCGCTGCGACGTCTCCCACGATCAACGCGCTCAGCGCGACGTACGCACTGGTCGTACCCAGCTCCAGCTCCGCGCCGCGCTTGTGCCACTCTGCCCTGCCGCGCTCGCGCGCCCATGTCAGAAACATCACGCACCCAGCACCCAACACCACGCACCCCGCACCGGCCAGTGGACGACGTCCCAGCACGACCATGGCGACGACCGCCAGCACCACCGCCTTCGGCCACGCGGCGTTCAGCCAGTGGCTCGCCGGGACGTACTGCGTGCGTCCCCATACGGATGCGGTGCGTCCCACGTAGTACATGGCCGCCACCCACGCGAGCAGCAGGTGGCCCCACGCCAGCAGCGCCGCGTCGCTCGCCGGCCAGGCGATGCTCATGTCAGACGCTCGCCTTCGGCGCGTGACGCCGCAGCACCGCGCGCAGTGCGTCCATCCCCGCCGCGTACTCCCGCGCGCCGGCGCTCTGCGCCCGGTTGCTCAGGCTCTGCTGGCTGATCCCCAGATCCTTCGCGGCGTCCCGCTTCAGCCCCTCGTGATGCCGCAGCGCGATCACCACCTCGCGCTGCGTCGTCTGCAACCGGTCCCAGTGGTGGCCGAGCAGTCCCGCGAGCGCGTCGAGCACGACGTCGTCGTCCCGGAAGCCGGTGAACCACACGCCGACGCCCGCCGTGTCGCGGCGCGAGCGCGACTTCTCCAGGACGTCGCGCGCGGCGTGCCACGCCGGGCCGTCCATCCCCAGCGCCGTCTTCTTCACCGGCGTCGTCAGCACCCCTCGGCTCACCGCCATCCGCAGGCGCAGCTCCGGGAGCTTCTCACGCACGTCCTGCACGATGTCGGGCACGGCGCCCGGGTCGGCGAGCAGCCCCTGGAACTCGTCGCCGAGGGTGAGCAGGAAGTTCGACCGCACGGCCTTGGAGTAACGCTTGTTGACGTGCGCCATCATCCCCTCCAGCGCGGCCTGCACGCGGGCGCGCTGGCGCGCGGGGATGGCACGCGACTGGACGACGTCGCCAATGACGGCGATGACTGGAGGATTCTGCGCCATGTTGGGCGTTACACGTTATATCGTGTATTGCGACGATTACATGATATAGCATGTAACTGGCCAGGTACAGGGTATGGCGTGAAGTGGCGTTGAGCAGGGTGGTGGGTGTTGGCCTTCTTCTTTGGCACGGGTTGAAGGAAAACGGTTGCGCGCAGCGCATCGGCCGGCCGCACCGTGCGGCGTGCCCACTATCAGCTCGTTTTACGGTATCACCATCCAGATGTTCTGGACGGACCATCCGCCTCCACACTTCCACGTCACTTACGCTGAGCATCGTGCGTCGATCGACATTCGTGCGCTGACACTCATAGAGGGGCACTTACCATCGCGGGTATTGTCCATGGTAGTCGAATGGGCAACATTGCATCAACGGACATTGCTGGAGAATTGGAACCTGTGCGCGAAAGGTCTTCCGCCAATCAAGATTCCGCCGCTCGAGTAGGAAAGGCTGTTCCGTGGATCGTCGCATCAGTCGAGGTGCTGTCCCATTATCGACTGAAGGTACGCTTCGCGAATGGCACCGAGGGTGTGGTCGACGCGTCCCAGCTCGTGCTCGGTCGGAATCCGGGAGTCTTCATGGCGCTACGGGACCCGAGAGAGTTCGCTCGAGCCTATGTCGAAGACGGAGTCGTTACCTGGCCCGGTGAGCTGGATCTGGCACCAGATGCCATGTACGACGAGATCAGAGCAAACGGCGAGTGGGTAATCCCAGCCTACTGACCCGAACCGTCCGGCGTACCGCTCGTACGCATTCCTCCGCTGGAGTAGGCGATGGATTACGACGTTATCGAAGGACGCTACGTGCGCGGCCACATCGTGTGGCTCCGTTTTCGCGACGGTTCGGCGGGTGAGATCGATCTTGGAGCCGCCCTCCAGGGACCGGTGTTCACTCCGCTTCGCGATCCAGACGTCTTTTCTCAGTTCACCATTCATCCGGACTTCCATACGCTCGTCTGGCCGAATGGCGCCGACTTCGCTCCGGAGTATCTGCACGACCGCGTTCGTGCAGCGGCGGCATGATTCCAGCGCGCCGCCATGAGGCGCGATGATCGCGGACGCTATTCCCTGATGGGTGATGGGTGAATGGGTGATTGGTGATGGGTGTTGGGGCTTCTCCGGGCAAGTTCACGCCCCATTCGCCCAGAACATCCACACGATCAGCGCACCGCCGAGCGTGAGGAGCACGGGACGGAGAACCCGCCAGCGGCGCGTCCAGACGGTCCCGTAATCCGGCTCCACGTACGGCTCCGGTTTGCGCGCCTCTCGCGGGGGGTCGTTCGCCGCCATCATGCCGGCGAGCATGCCGCCGATGATCGCGGCGCTCGAGTCGCTACCGCCCGCATCGTGCGTGTCCACGCCAGTGACCTCAAGGTCGTCGCTCATGTTTGGTTCACCTCCGGTCGTCAAACCAGGCCGAGCAGGCGCGCATGTGGAATCCGGGCACGCCAGCAGAACTGCTGCCAGCTGAACGTGAGCTCCTCCTGGGACATCGGCTGGCGCCTGTCTCGCGGAAGGCGTTGGAGTAAAGCGAGTCCTACCTTCGTGAGGAAATCGTCGTCATTCTCCATTCGGCGGAACAGCTCCAGCTCTTTTGCGTCGGTAAGCCTCCCCCGCAAATGGTCGCTGATCAGTCTCGCGTCTGCATCGATCTCGCGAACCACGTCATCCTCATCGCCCGTATAGTCGTGCACTCGGTCCCCCCCCCGATGCAAGGTCGTCGCTCATCGGCCTTTTCCACTCACTGCTGCCGGAAGTCGTCCAGCCGGAACGCGGTCGACGCACCTGGCGGCGGCATCATCCACCAGAGCAGCACGTACGCAAACACGGCGAATCCGAAGGTGAGAATGAACAGGAGCACGAAGAGCGCGCGGATGGCCACCGGATTCCAGCCCAGCCACTCGCCTAACCCGCCGCATACCCCGCCCAACATCCTGTCGTTCGAGCGCTCCAATCGTTTCGATGTCATCGTGTCCTCCGCGGTGATGTCTATAGCTCTTCCGCTATCGCCGCGGTCTGCGCGGCCTGATTCAGGTCCAGCCGCATCGCCGCCATCTCACCGCGCAGCGTCGTCAGCTCGCTCTCCTCGTTCGACGCCATCTCCAGGGCCAGCATGAGCCGTCGCGGCAGCGCCGTAAGCTCATGACGTCCCAGACTGATGCCGCGCTGCGACAGCATCAGCGCGATCAGCCGCTCCGGTCCGCCCGCCTGCTCGATGAGCCCGATCGCCTCGCGCACCTGCCTCTCGGACGCGCCCGTGCGATGCATGTGCGGTAGTAGCCGAGCCAACGCGCGCACCGCGCCCTGGCCTTCGAGAACGCTCACGCCCTCGCTGCTCGGCGCCAGCAGGCGCCAGCCCTCGTTCCACACCTCCACCTGCGCCTTCATGGCCTGCGCCAGGCTCACGCTGGCGCTCCCGCCGCTCCTGGCCGGCGCGTGCACCACTTTCTGCCGCATTGCGCGCAGCGACACGAACAGCACCGCCGCGATCGTCGACCAGAGGCCGATCTCAGTGTCGAGGAACGCCTCGCCCCACGGCGACCAGAGCCACGCGACGGAGCCCCACGCGATCACGCCGTACACCCACGCCAGCCGCCGCTGGCGGCGCATCTTCCTCCCGTATCGCCAGGCAGCGAACTGGCTCCAGCTGGCGCTCCCCACCCGCACCATCGTCCCGTCGCCGAGTGGCGCAAGCCCAAGGGCGACGTTGGCGGCATGCGCCCCCGCGACGTAGCGGTGCTCCAGCCGCTCGACCAACGACGCGCGCTCGTCCGGCTCGAGCGGCGCCAGCGTCCAGCGCGAACACTTCGGACACACCGACCAGACGCGCTGCGTCGCGGGATCGTACGCCACGCTCCGCGCCGGCAGCTCCGGCATCGTCTCGCTGCGACCGAGATCCGCGTCGCAGTACGCGCAGCTGTTCACGCGGCCCGCTCCACCGCGCCGAGTCGGGTCCAGCGAATGAATCGGTCACCGCGGCGGCGGGAAAAACTTCGTTCTCTCAGGATAGTCATGTTCCCCTCGCGCGAGCCGTCGCTATTGCTGTTCCCTTCGACAGTCACGCACCCGTGCACGATCTCCGTTTCGGTCACCTTCGACCAGCTCACCGCGATCACGATCCCGGTGTGCGCGAAGCGGCGCTTGTCCGGGTCGCGGACGAGGAAGACGTCTCC
>JBOHTL010000016.1:0-5049 GCA_050733735.1 Gemmatimonadaceae bacterium | reverse complement strand
GCCTGGACCATCACCGCGGCTGTGTTGACCGCCGTCGTTTGTGCACTGTCGACGACGAAGCCGGCGAGCTGCAGCCCAGTGGAGTTGGTTCCGATTAGCAGTCCATTGCCCGCGGCGTTCACGATGCGCACGCCAGCCAGCGTGATCCCGGTACCGTCCACGGTCACGCCGGCAGCGCCGCTCACAGCGCCGCTGCGCCGGACGAGCAGATTGCTGATCGACACTCCACTGTTCACGCCGATCGCATTCTGACCGGTCGTGAAGCTTGGCGAGGCGCCGGTGGTGTCGACCACGACATCGCTGATCGAGCTGCCGGACGCTCTCAGGTGAATCGCGCCATTGTTCGAACGACGCACGATGGAGTTACTGATCGACAGCACGTGCGTGGCGCTGGCGTTGATGGCTGCCGACGTACAACAGGTTTCGTTGCCAATGCCATTGGCACTGTCCACCCGCACGAAAGCCATCAAGCTCGGGAAATCGACTTGTGTCGCGCCGTCGAACTGCAGGCCCGCAAAACTGGCATGGCCCGCGACGGGACTGAAGAAAATCGAATCGATCGACGTCCCTTGAGCGATGAGCGTGGCGCCGCCGAGGAATCGCACACTCGCGCCGGACTCGAAACGCAGGCGCGAACCCGCGAGAGGAACCAGCTGCGCACCCGCGCCGATCAGGATCTGGGCGTTGAAGCGCCAGTCGAAGAAGCGACTCGTCTGGAGCGTGTCGCCGACCAGCGTTCCGCTGGTCAGGGTGATGAGACTGTCGAGATTCCCGCCGAACAGCGTCTGCTGTTCCGCAGCGCTGGGCGCCAGAATACCGAGGTTCTGCACGCGACCGAAGAAGGGCGCTCCGTTCAAGCTGTCGGCCCGCACGTTCGATGATGCGGCGTGCAGATCGCCCTGGTCGAGCTGCAAAGCCGTTCCACGACTGACGGCAATGCGCACATTCGTCAGTCGCGCGCCAACACTCGGCGCGTAAATGCCGTTCTGACCGCTGCGTAGAATGAGCGAGCTCTCGACAACGGCGCTGTCTCCCAACACAACCGCAGGCTGTCCGGACACGTAATTCGAAGCGATCGTGCCGGTCGTGTCGATCCAGCTGCGCGTCAGGAAGCTGCCCTTCGCGTTCAGGAGCACCGCGTTGTTGAACGCCTTGTGCACGATGACGCTGTCCAGCTCCAACCGATGCCGAGTAGCGCCCGCGATCGCGGACGTGAAGCAGCAGACGCCTTCGTTTACGCCCTGCCCGCTCGCCGAGTCGACGCGGACGTACTGCATGGTGCTGAGTGCCGTCGGCGCGGTCGCGGGGTTTGGGCCGGCGCCCGGGCTGTCGAACCGCAGACCGCCGAAGCCTTCACCCGTTCCCGTCGGGCGGAATCTCACGAAGCTGGTGGGTGTTCCGGTGGCGCTCAAGTGCCCGCCGTGCTGGAACCAGAGCATCGCGCTGTTCATGAACGTCAGGTCCGCGCCAGGTTGGGCGACCAGCCGCGCCAGCGTGTCGATGGTCGTCGTGCTCTGCACCACCCAGCGGAGCGCCGGGATCGCGTCGACCGTGTCCCGCGTCAGCGCTCCACCGGTGACATGAATCTTGTCGTCCGTGTTGCCGACGAGGTTCGCCGTCTGCAGCGTCGCTGTCCCCGCTACGATGCCCAGATTCTCGATGCGCCCATGGAATGGATACGCATTCGTGCTGTCCAGCCGCACGCCTACCGACGTCGAATCCAGCACCCCACCGTCCGCCTGGAGTCCGACACCTCGGCTATCCACGACTCGGATGTTGGTCAATCGCGCACCGGTTCCCGGCACGTAGATGCCGTTCTGACCACTGCGGGCAATCAGCGAGCTCTCGACGCGCGCGCTGTCGTTCAGCACCACGGCCGGCTGCGACGTCACCCAGTTCGTGCCGACGGTACCGGTGGTGTCGATCCAGCCGCGCGTCAGGAAGCTGCGGCGCGCATTGAGCAGGACAGCCGTGTTGTGTGCTTTGTGCACGATCACGCTGTCGAGCTCGAGGCGGTGGCGTGTCGCTCCCGCGATCGCCGCGTTGAAACAGCACACCCCTTCGTTCACCCCCTGCCCGCTCGCCGAGTCCACCTGCACATACTGCATCGTGCTGAGCGCCGTCGGCGCGAGCGCCGGATTGGGACCCGCGCCCGGACTGTCGAACCGCAGCCCGCCAAAGCTCTCGCCCGCTCCCGACGGTCGGAACCGGACGAAGCTCGCCGGTGTCCCTGTCGCAGTCAGATGGCCGCCGCGCTGGAACCACAGCATCGCGCCATTCATGAAGGAGACGTCCGCGCCCGCCTGTGCGACCATCCTGCCGATCGTGTCGATGGTCGTCGTCGTCTGCACGACCCACCGCAGCGCGGGGATGGCGTCGATGGTATCCCGCGTGAGCGCGCCACCAGTGATGTGAGCCTTGTTGTCGGTATTTCCGAGCAGGTTCGCGGTCTGCAGCGCCGCCGTTCCGGCCACGATTCCGAAGTTCTCGATGCGACCATGGAACGGGTACGCATTCAGATCGAGACGAACACCCTCCGACGTCGAATCCATCACTCCGCCATCGGCCTGCAAACCAACCCCTTCACTGTCCGTCACCCGCACGTTCGTGAGCCGCACGCCGGCGCCCGGCACGTAGATCCCATTCTGTCCGCTTCGGGCAATCAGCGAGCTTTCCACGCGCGCGCTGTCGTTCAGCACGATCGCCGGCTGCGAGGTCGTGTAGTTCGACGCGATGTTGCCTGTCGTGTCGATCCAGCCGCGGCGCAGGAAGCTGCGGCGCGCGTTCAGCAGCACGGCGGTGTTGTGCGCCTTGTGCACGATCACGCTGTCCAGCTCGAGCCGGTGACGCGTCGCGCCCGCGATCGCGGAGGAGAAGCAGCACACCCCTTCGTTGACACCCTGCCCACTCGCCGAGTCGACGCGCACATACGTCATGGTGCTGACGGCAGTCGGCGACAGCGCCGGATTGGGATTCGCGCCGGGGCTGTCGAAGCGCAACCCGCCGAACCCGGAACCGTTGTGCGGCGCGAACGCGATGAACTTGGCTGGCTCACCCACGGCGGTCATTCGTCCGCCGCGCTGGAACCAGAGCATGGATGAGTTCTGGAAGAGAATGCGCGCCCCCGGCCGGGGCGCGAGTACCGCCAGCGTGTCGATCGTCGGCGTCTGCGACACGACCCACGGCAGATCGGGACGAACCACCTGGGTCACGCCGACCAGGGCGCCGCCGGTGATGAACACGGTGTCCCTGCCGTTGTTCTTCAGCGTCTCCTGCTCCAGAGAATCGGAGAAGAGGTGGCCGAAGTTTCCGATCTGACCGCGGAACGCCCCGGCCACGCCTCCAGTGATCACGATGTTGCCGGACAGGGGGTGAATGAGCCCACCTTCCAGCTGCAGCGCGACATCCTGGGTGCCGGTGATCGTCACGTCGTTGATCCGGGCGCTGTCGCTGCAGCATTGCTGCCGGATGCCCGCGGAACCGCCGGTGATGCTGACCTGTCGCACGGTCGCGGCTTCGAGAATCTGAATGCCCGAGGCAACGCCGCCCGGGCGAATCGACGTCTCCTCCAGCGCTCCGCGATACAGCGTCACGGCGTGATTGAAGGCGCTGCCGCTGAGCAGGGTATCCACTCGGCTGCGGATCATGCGGCTGCCAGCGGTCACCAGCGTCACGCCTTCAGACCACGACTGGCGGACGGTGACGCTGTCCATGAGGACCACATGGCGCTCACGTCCCTGCACGCCACCGTTTCCGTTCGCGGCGCGTTCGACAATCACGTTCGTGAGCACACTGGTGTCCGGCGGCGGCGTGGGCTGCACGCTCGTGAACTCGCCGAGCTGAATGCCCGACCACGAGCCATTCGGATCCGTGGGCTTGAAGACGATAGGGGCGGCGTTCGTGCCGACGGCGGCGAGACGCGCGCCGGTGTTGAACGACAGAAAACCGCCGCTCCGGGTGCAGATGAGCGTGCCCGGATCGATGGTGAGGCGCGACCCGGCGGCGAAGGTGACGCTTCCGTAGAGATAATGCGGGTTCGTCTCCGGCCCCCATGTCTGCGGAGTGGTGTAGGTGCGCGTGTTGTACAACGTTCCGCCCACGTCCGTGCAGCTGTTCTGCGCCGGAAGCCGGACAGTGAGCAGCACGCTGTCCTTCACGGCGGGATTGGTCTGCGAGACCGCGAACAGGTATGTGTTCCCCATCGTCAGCGCCGTGACGCTCTGGCTGTTCTGCGCCGTCGCGGGCACCGTCGCGATGTTGACGTCAGCGGTAGTCCAGAACGCGTTCGAGAAGACACCCAGCACACCGAGCGAGTCGCGGCTGCGGACGCTGAAGTTCGTCGTGCCATTGAGCTGACGCAGCGTGTCGGGACGCTGCGGCGTGATCACGATGCCGGCGTACGAGCGGTGCACCCGGATGACGCGCGATCCCTGCGCGCCGTCGGCGAACGCGGTGATCGTCGCGCTGGCGTCTCCTGCGCCTGTGGTCGCGAAATGGTTGCTGACCCACGCGGTGTCGCCGCGCGCGCTGTCGATCGAGACGAGATCCGCGTTGGACGTCGTCCACGCCACGGGGCGTTCGATGAGCGAGCCACCCGCGTCCGTCAGCACTGCCCGCAGACGAATGCCGCGATCGATCAACAGCGAGGTGTCGTTCGACGGCGTCACATTCACCACCGTCGACGCCGCGCCAAAGACCTGCCCGACGCAATACTGCGACACGTCCAGCCCGATCACGAAGCTCAGCACGATCTGCGCGTCGAGCGCGCCGGTCGCGGTATCGCAGTTCGAGTCGCCGTCCGCGATCACGTACGCCGGCGGGATGGGCAGTCCGACCACCTGCGTGAGGATCGCCTGCGCGTCGAGCGCGCTGACCTGGCCATCCCGGTTGACGTCGCCGTGCCTCTGCTGCGCCGAAAGTGCGCCCGGCGCCATGGCGCCCGCGAACAGGCCGAGCGCCACCGCGGCGTGGCGCAGGAATCGTTTCTGAGTCAAGCCGTGACTTCCGGTTAGGAGGACGGTGCCTGGAGGGACGAGGGGGAAACGGCGG
>JBOHTL010000015.1:0-7915 GCA_050733735.1 Gemmatimonadaceae bacterium | reverse complement strand
CACCGACGCTGGCGACCTCGATCTCGTCCGGGGCACGCTCGACCTCTTCGTCCTCAAGGCACTGAGCTGGGGACCGATGCACGGGCTGGCTGTGCTCCGTTTCATCGAACAGGGGAGCGGCAATTCGCTCCAGATCGAGGAAGGGGCGCTCTACCCTGCCCTGCACCGTCTCGAGCAGAAGGGGTGGCTCGAGTCCGAGTGGGGGTACACGGATCAGTCGCGCCGGGCGCGGTTCTACCGGCTGACGACGGCGGGGCGGAGACAGCTCACCGCCCAGCTGTCGCGCTGGACGCGCTACACGGATGCGGCCATGGCCATTCTGCAGGCTGAGCCGGCCAAATGACGCGCGAGCTTCATCACGACGACGACCGGCTCTGGCGCCGACTGCGGAGAGTCTTCCGGCTCCCCGCGTCGCGTGGCCGGCTGGACGCCGAAGTGGATGAAGAGCTGCGCTTTCACCTGCAGGGCCGCGTCGAAGAGATCATGGCGCGCGAGGGACTGACGCGTCCCGCCGCCGACGCCGAGGCGCGACGCCGATTCGGCGACTATGCGCACTATCGCCGCGAGGCGCGCAACATCGATCACGCCACGTATCACCAGAGAGAACGCATGCACGCGACCGATACAGCCGTCCGCGAAACACGGCGCGCCATCCGAACGCTCCTGCGCGCGCCCGGATTCTCGTTCGTCACCATCGTCACGCTTGCGCTGGGTATCGGCGCCGCGACCGCGATCTTCGCGCTGCTCGACGCCGTCGTCCTCCGGCCCCTGCCCTACGCCAACGCCGACCGGCTGGTAGAGCTGTCGTCGCCTGTGCCGAAGATCGAAGGGCAGACGGTGTGGGGGCTCGCGCGCCACGAGATGTTCTACTTCCTCGAGCGCGGACGCACCCTCGAGAACCTCGCCGTCTACAACACCTACGACGTCACCCTGATGGGGAACGGGCCCGACGAGCGCCCCGAGCGCGTGCGGTGGGTGAGCACCAGCGCCAGCCTGTTCGACGTCCTCGGCTTTACGCCGCAGGTCGGACGTCTGCTCGTCAGAGAGGACAACTCGCAGCGCCGGCCGCGGGTGGCGGTGATCAGCGACGGCCTGTGGAAGCGGCGCTTCGGTGAGGCTCCTGACATCGTCGGACGCACCGTCAATGTCGAAGGAATGCCGCTGACCGTCGTCGGCGTGCTGCGACCGGGGTCCGATCTTCCCGATCTCAAGGTCGACGTGTGGGCGCCCGCCTGGGTCGACTCCACCACGGTGATGCACAACCACACGTGGCTGGCACTCGGTCGGCTCAAGCCGGGTTTTTCAGCAAAGGACGCCGAGCGCGATCTGGCGCCGCTCACCGCGCGTCTCCCGGAGGCCTTCCCGCAGGTCTACCGGCCGACCTTCGTGACGAGCACCGGATTCACGACGGACGTCCAGCCACTGCGCGACGCGGTCGTGGGCGAGGTCGTGACGCGCGCGCTGTGGACGCTTTTCGGATCAGTCGTGCTCGTGCTTCTGATCGCCGCGGCCAACGTCGCGAATCTGTTTCTCGTTCGCATCGACACGCGGCGTCGCGACGTTGCCGTCCGCACCGCGCTGGGCGCCAATCGCTCGCACCTCGCTGTTCAGTACCTCACGGAGAGCCTGATCCTGGTGGGCGTCGCGACGGTTCTCGCGATCGCGGCAGCGCAGGTGCTGCTCGTCGTCATGCTGCGACTCGCGCCAAGCGAGCTGCCGCGACTCTCCGGGGTGCAGCTCGATGGCGCGGCAGTGCTCTTCGCGGTGGGCATCGCGGGGCTCGTCGGCATCGTCTTCGGGTTGCTGCCACTGCTCGGCGCGCGGCTGGACCTCGCGATGCTGCGCGAGGGCGGACGGGGCCTGACGTCATCGCGGCGGCGCATGATGGCGCGTCGCCTGCTCGTCGCTGCGCAGATGGCGTTCGCCGTCGTGCTGCTCGCGTCGGCAGCGCTCATGCTCAGGACGTTCCAGAACCTCCGCGGCATCCATCCCGGCTTCGATCCGGAGCGCGTGCTGACGATGCGGATCGCGCTGCCCGGCGCGGAGTACGGAGGTGAGGACAAGTTGCAGCAGACGCTCAACTTTCACGAGCACCTCACCTCACGGGTGAGCCAACTCCGGGGCGTGGAGCATGTGGGGCTGATCGATCGTCTTCCGCTGCTCAGCGGCGACCTGTGCATCGGCATCACCCTCGAGGGGAACGCCCCGGGCCGAGCGACGGGTGCCTGCCCGCCTTCCACGCGAGTCTCGCCCGGATACTTCGAGGCCATGGGAACACGCGTCGAGGGCCGCACGCTCACGTGGAGTGGGATGAATGCGGGTGACGCCGGCGTCGTGGTGAGCAGCGCGTTCGCCAAGGCGCACTGGCCGGACGAGAACCCGATCGGTAAGCGGGTGCGATTCAACGGCAGTACTCCGCCCTGGTACACCATCGTCGGCGTGGCGGAGGATGTCCACAGCATGGGGCTCACCAGCCCACCGACACAGGCGATCTACTTCCCGATTCGCGAGATCCCCGATTCACCGCTCTGGGGACTGAACACCACCATGAGTCTCGTCGTCAAGACGACCACGGGTGATCCGACGACGCTGGCGAACGCGATCGGCCGGATCGTGAACGAGCTGGAGCCGCAGGCGGCGGTGGTCAATCCGCAGACGATGGAGACGCTGATTGCGCGCTCCATAGCTCGGCAGTCGTTCACGATGGTGCTCCTCCTCATCTCTGCGACGATGGCGATGCTGCTGAGCGCCGTGGGGATCTACGGCGTCGTGTCGTACATCGTGGCGCACCGCCGCGGCGAGATCGGCGTGCGCGTCGCGCTCGGCGCCGGCGTGGGCGACGTCACGGGGATGGTGCTGCGACAGTCGCTGGGGCTCGCCGTGCTGGGTGTCGCGATCGGCGTCTTCGCGGCGATCGGAACGACGCGGTTCCTTCGCGCGCTGCTGTACGGCGTCACTCCAGGCGATCCGGCCACTTTGGTTGTGGTGCCACTGGTGCTGCTGGCGGTGGCTGCGCTCGCGAGCTTCGTCCCCGCGCGCCGGGCCGCGCGGGTCAATCCCGTCGAGGCGCTCCGGAGCGACTGATCGTCCACCGGGTGAACGGTTGCGGGGCTTTCGGGTGCGGAGTACGCCTACGCGTCTCTCGAGCGTTCGCCGCTCACGATTACGTAACCAGCGCGCTGCTCCTACGTAATCGTTGCGTAGCGGTGTCATGGTCCAGGTGACAAGTTAGGTCAGAGAGTTTTCGCATCCGACCCAACAACCCCGGGTTTCTCACATGTCGCGCCGAGTTGCACCCTTCGTCATCGCGGTCGTCGTCAGTCTCGTCACCGCGTGTGACTCCACGGAGCCGAGAGGTCCGGGTTCGATCTTCATCACGTCGTCCACCGAGGCACCCGAACCGGGTTCTTCGTTCTTCCAGTACGAGATCATCGTCGACAACGGCTCGCCGCGGATGGCCAACGTGTTCGAGACCGTCGCGTTCCAGGTGAACGGCCTGGCGCCGGGGGATCACCAGGTGCGACTGGGCGCCATTCCGGCGATCTGCGACGCGGGAGAGAACCCGCGCACCGTCAACGTACGCGGCGACGACACGACTTTGGTGGTCTTCAGCATCGAGTGCCAGCGGGTGACGGGAGACCTCCGCGTCAACGTGACGACCACGGGACCGGACCAGGATCTCGACGGCTACGTCCTGTTCCTCGGCAACTTCACCGGGGCATTGCTTCCCTCGAACGGGCAGGTCACGCTCCCCTTCATCGCGGCAGGCACCCACACGATCTCCCTCACGGACCTCGCGAGCAACTGCACGTACGGCGGAGCGCAGAACGTCACCATCACCGCCGGCCAGCTGGCGACCGTGAACTTCGCGATCACCTGCGCGCCTGTTGCGGTACTCAAGGTAGTGGCGGCGACCACCGGCGAAGATCCCGATATCGACGGCTACGCCATCACCACGGGCGGCGCGATGTCCGCGACTCGCGTGCCAACCAACGGCACCACGTACGTGCGCGCCAACACGGGCACCGTGAACTGGCAGCTGACCGACATCCAGCCCAACTGCAGCATCGCGGGGAGCACGTCGGGATCGGCCACGGTTGCGCCGGGCGACACCTTGACGATCGATGCCAGCGCGACATGCACCAGCATCGGATATGGCACCGCCGGAACGTCGGCGACCGACGCGGCGGCGGACACGTTGGGAAATTCGATGAACAATGCCAATCCGGCCCACGACCTCGTGCAAATGTCGGCGCGCTACGCTCCGGGCTTCCTTATTCTCGTCGCTCGCTTCTCAAAGCCCGTGGGCAGCGTCGGAACTGGTGCGGGCGGACTCTACGTCGTGATGGATTTTGACGTGGACGAGAACGCATCGACGGGGGCGAATCCGATCATCAACCAGTTCGGCGGCAGCGCCAATCAGGGCTCCGACAACCGCATTCTGCTCGACGAAGGAGTCGCTCACCTGCTGACTGCCGAGTTCACCGATACGCTGAGCCACGCGGTGCCCGTTGTCATGGAAGCCGATTCCGTGCTTTTCAAGATCCCCCTCGAGAAGCTCGGCAACGACGACGGGAGTCTGTCGGCCACCGTGGTCCTCGGCACGTTCGACCGCCCGACAGACATCGCGCCGAACTCCGGGGTGTTCCTCGCCCGGCCGTCGGCGTCGCTGCTGGCGGACGGCAACGCGGTATCTGTCACGGGCGGGATCAGCGCCTTCCTGACCAAAGGTGCCGGGCAGTGGCCGCCGGCGAAGGCTCGCTTCAGGAAAGAGTAAGGATCGTCATCCGGTGTTGCGCAGCCCCTGCGCAACACCGCTGAGTGTCGTGGCGAGCACCGCGTTTACGGTATCCCGCTCCGATTCGTCAGCGACGCCGCGACGTTTGCGGCGCAGGAGCGCCACCTGGATCAGGGAGAGCGGATCGACGTACGGGTTCCTGAGCGCGATGGCCGACTGAAGCACCGGCTGATCGCGCAGGAGCGCTCGGCTGTCGCGGATGCGGAGGATGGCGTCGACTGCATCCTGAAACTCGCGCTCGAGCCGCGCCAGCATCGCCGGATCACCGCCGAGGGCTCCGGAGTACAGCCGCGCGATCTCGAGATCGGACTTCGCGCACACCATCTCGATCTTGCCGAGCAGGTCGTCGAAGAAGGGCCAACGACGCTCCATGTCGCGCAGCACGGCGAGTCCAGCGGATGTGCTCGCGAGCTGGCCGAGGGCGGTGCCGACCCCGAGCCATCCCGTGAGCGTGAGACGAATCTGCGTCCATCCGAAGGTCCACGGAATCGCGCGGATGCCTGCGATGCCGGCCTTTGCGCCGGGCCGATATGCGGGACGCGACCCGAAGCGGGCCTCCGCCAGCTCGTCCACAGGCGTCACCGCGCGGAACATCGCGAACAGAGCGTCGTTGCCGTGCACGAGCTCCCGGTACACCTCGAGGCTCGACGCGGCGAGATCGTCCATGACGGAGCGGAATCGGCGCATGTCGTCGGCCGTGACCTCCGTGGCGGTGTCGTTGAAGTCCTGCAACAGCACCCCCGCGAGCGTGACCTCGAGGGTGCGTTCTGCCAGGGGGAGCAGCCCGAACTGCTGCGACACGATCTCTCCCTGCTCTGTGATCTTGATCCGGCCATCGACCGTGCCCGGCGGAAGCGCGGCCAGCGCCCGCGCCACGGGCGACCCGCCGCCGCGTCCAACGCTCCCGCCGCGTCCATGAAACAACTTCAATGCCACTCCCGCGTCGCGGCACACCGAGGCGAGCGACTCCTGGGCGCGATACAGCGCCCACGAGGACGCGAGAATGCCGGCGTCCTTGCTCGAGTCCGAGTAGCCGATCATGATCTCCTGGCGCTGGCCGCGGGCGCTCAGCTGCCGGCGGTACACCGGATCGTCGAACAGCGCGCGGGTCACGGCGGGAGCGCGCTCCAGATCGTCGAGCGTCTCGAACAACGGGACGACATCCAGCCGCGACAACGGCGGATCGGCGGCGAGGTCCACCAGCCCGGCCTCGCGCGCGAGCAGAAGGACGCGCAGCAGGTCGTCGGGCTCGGTGGCCATGGACACGACGTACGTCGACGCGGCGGACTCCCCCATCTCGTCCTGCACGACGCGAATGGCGCGGAACGTGTCGAGCACGCGCCGCGTGTCCTCGTCGAGCGCCGCGTGCGCGCTCACCAGCGGGCGGCGGCCGGACAGATCGGCACGCAGACGCTTACCCGTGATCGGCGCCATCCCGAGATGCGCCGCGAGCTTCTCGAGCGCGTCGCGATGCGCATCGGCGTGGTCGCGCACATCCATCAGAAAGCCGTACAAACCGTGCGCGCGGATCGCGGCGAGCAGCGGGTCCACGGTCGAGCGGCACGCGCGCGCTGCGCCGGCGCGGAGCAGGCCCTCGCGGACCAGCAGGAGGTCGCGTTCGAGCTGGGTGGCGTGGGTGTATGCTGCCGGCTCTTCCGCGGCTCGCCCGGCATCGCGCGCCGCGGTGAGTCGTCGCGTGGCGGCCACTCGGCCGGCCATGAACGTGAGCTTGAGACGCAGCGGCTCGTCGGCGTTGCGCGCGCGGTTGGCCTCGAACACGCCGGGAAGCATCTCGCGATCGGCATCCAGGGACGCCATCAGTTCCGCGGGGGGCTCGGCGAGCGACGCCGAGACCGAGATGCGCTCTACGAGAGCGTCGAGGGCTCCGGCGTAGCTGCCGAGGATTGCGTAGCTGGCCCGGCGGGCCGTCGCGATGGTGACGTCGGGCGTGACGAAGGGATTGCCGTCTCTGTCGCCGCCTACCCAGTTCCCGATCGTGAGCGGCACGATCTGGCGCGTTTCGTCGGTTGCGGCGCGTTCGCCGAATTCCTCGTCGAACGCGCGCAGAAGCGCGTCGCGCGCACTGGCGCTGGCGTCCAGCAGGCGCGTCTCGAGATACCAGAGCACGGTGCTGACCTCGTCCCTCACGGAGGGCCGATCCTGTCGCACTTCCGACGTGGTCCACAGCAGCTCGACTTCTCCCTCGAGCCCCTCCTCGATCACGCGGCGCTCGGCAGGCGGCGCGTCTTCGCGCGCCAGCAGGTGGTCGGCGACTCGCGCCTGAAGCGCGAGCAGCGTGCGACGCGTGGACTCCGTGGGATGCGCGGTAAGCACGGGCCGAACGTCGAGCCGGCGCAGCGCGCCTTCGACCTCCTCCGCCTGCCGCCCCGCGGAGCGCAGCGCCCGCATGGCCCACCGCGCCGATCCGGGCTGCGGCTCCTCAGTGGTTGCGCTGCGATAGGCGCGCGCGCGCCGCACCCGGTGCACCTGCTCGGCGGTGTTGATCAGGAGGAAAAACAGCGTGAAGGCGCGCGCGGTGATCGCGGTGTCATCCAGCGAAAGCGCGTCTACCTTCTCCAGCAAATCAGCGAGCGACTCGGCGTCGGCATGTCCGCGGCGACGCGCGCGACACGCGCGGCGCAGCGATTCCACCACCTGGAAGGCGTGCTCCCCCTCGAGCCGGCGGATGACACGGCCCAGCGCCGCCGCCAGCCAGCGCACGTCGTCGTGCAGCGGTACGTCCTGCGGCCGCACCGACGCACCCGCGATCGCGGGAAGGTAGGGGTCGGTCATCTATAGAAGAAAAGCTCGTACCGTCTCGATGGTGTCCGCCTCGCCGGGCCGCTTGTCCGGCCGGTATCCCTTCACGCGAGCGAACCGCAGAGCGACGCCGCCGGGATATTGCGAACTGCGCTGCACCTCGTTGAACGCGATCTCCACCACGAGCTCGGGACGGACATGGACGATGTGACCGTTCCGACGCGTCTCGCGCGCCAGCAGTTCCCTGGTCTGCCACTCGAGCAGCGCGTCGGTCATTCCCTTGAAGGTCTTGCCGAGCATGACGAAGTCGCCGGTCGCGGGATCGCGCGCGCCGAGGTGAAGGTTGGACAGCCAGCC
>JBOHTL010000014.1:0-3629 GCA_050733735.1 Gemmatimonadaceae bacterium | reverse complement strand
AGCGCGTGCTTCGCGGATGCTTCCATATACAGGAAGCTGACGTCCTGAAACACCGCGCCGCGTTACAGGGCGGGAAAGTCGTGCTCGCTCAGCGTCCGGGCGCGCCCCGATGTTCGTCGAGCCGGCGCGCGAAGGCCGCCACGACCGCGGCAAGACCGCCAGCCTGTCTCACCTCGGTGGCCTTCATCCCGGTGTACCGCTTCATCCGGTTCCGCAGCGCGGTATGCGACGGATACTCGAGATTCAGCGCGATGGTCTCCACCGTCGCCCCGGTGCGCTCCAGCAGGTGGCCCACCACGCACAGCCGGCACCAGGCGATCAGCGCCGCGGGGGACAGAAATCCCAGCCGCGCGCAACGGTTCACCAGCGTCTTCCGGTGTACACCCAGGTCCGAGGCCAGGCTCGTCACGGACGCCACGCGATGCGGGCTGCTCACCACGGCATGCGCCCAGGGATGCAGCGCCGCCGGAATGAGCGGCTGGATCGCGCCGAACACGATGTCGGCGCTGCACTCGCGACGGGCGTTCTCCACCGCCTGCGCGATGGTGAGCGCGGTATCGTTCACCCCTTCGTAAACCAGCTGGTGCGCCCCCGCCAGCAGGAACGATCGGGGAGAGAAATCCGGTACCGTGCGCGCCGGGAAGAACATCACCAGCGCGATCCCCCCCCCCGGCCAGTCGCGCGCAATCCGCTCGACGAGCGGCACAGTGCTGCGTCCGTCGGCCTCCTGTGGACCCAGGACGACCACCTCGCAAGCGTCGGCGCGCGCCAGCTCGCGCATGAGATCGTCCCCCGTCGCAACGAACCGGCAGGTGCCGCGGTGTCTCAGCCCATCGGCGACGTACGCCTGCTGCTGCCTTGCCAGCGCGCAGGCCACGACTCGCAACTCCGGCGCACCGCGTGATTGCACGGCCTGTAACAGACGTTCACCCGCCATGACGGGGACTGTCAGAGGGTGGTGACAGATAACGGGCTCCCTTCAACAGGAGCACGTCATGTCGAACGTCCGTCAGTCCCTCCCACGCCGCCGCGCCGCGATCGCGCTCGCCATTCTCGCCTTTGGCGTAGCTGCATGCGACGCACGCGCGACCGCGCCCGCCGACCTGCAGCCCGCCGCGACGAAGCCCGTGGCCATCGAAGGCGATACGCTGAGCTGCAAGCGCGGCTGGGCGATCGTCGCCGGCGTGGTCGTCTGCAACGACGAGAGCTGAACCGATCATACCGGAGCGACGTCGAACGCCAGCGCCGCCGGCAGCTCACTCGGCGCCATGCGCGCCAGCTGGCCGGTGATGCTCTCTGATTCCGGGTCGAGTGGCACCGGAGTCCTGCGTGGAAGGTCGCGCAGCGCGTCGGCCTTGAACGCCACTTCGTGGAACCCGTGCCGCCGCGCCAGTTCCTCGGCGGCGGCGCGGTGTCGCTCCGCTTCGGCGTCACGCCCCAGGGAGCGCAGCGCGACGGCGCACTCGAGGTGCGTCGCGGCGACGGAGTATGGTTGCACCGATTGCTCCTGCGCGCGCCAGACCTCGCGCACCGCCCACTCCACCGTCGGCTCCTGTCCGGCGAGCGCACTGGCGATGGCGAGCCCGCCCAGCGCGGGCAGGAGCAGGCGTGCCGGCGCGGAGCGCTCGACCGCGGCGGAGAAGCTCGCGCGCGCGCGATCGGGATGGCCAGCCTCGAGCATCAGCTGTCCGAGATTGATGAACGCCTCCGCCTCCCACACGGAGTATCCGATGGAAAGGCGGAGCGACCGCCAGCCCGCGTCGATAGCGGAATCGAACCTCCCCTGGCTGGTATCGCTGATCATCACCGCGTGGAGCGCCCATCGAACGATCGCGGGATTGCCGCTGCGTTCCGCGAGCGTCCGCGCGCGTTCGGCGTGGATACGAAGCTGGGGAAAGTCACCGCGAAGTTGCGCCAGTGTGACAAACCCCAGCTCCGCGAGCGCGAGGAGCTCGACGTTGCGGGCCTTCTTCCCGAGCGCTTCGATGGCTTCAAAACGCTCCGCGGCATCATCGAGGGCGCCGAGGCTCCACGTGACGCGAGCGCGCCGGAAGAGCAGACGCCCGAGCTGGAGCGGGGTGAGATCGGTAGCGACGCGGCGGATGTCGTCGAGCATGAGCGCAGCGAGGTTTCGCGCGCCGCCGTAATAGATCGAATCCGCAAGCACGACGATCGCGTCGACCTCTGATCGTTTCCCAAGCCACTCACGCGCCGCGAAGGCTTCGACGCGCTCGTCGCCGATCAGATCGATGGCGATGCCGATGGCGGAGAAGAGATGGTCCTGTGGACTGCCGCGCATGGTGGCGGCGAAGTGCAGCTCAGTGGCGGCCGCGAGCCAGAGGTCGTCCGACGGTCCGAACGGCTCCGCGCGGCCGAGAGTATCGGCGCGGTACGCGGCGCCTGGGGCTGGAAATACGGCGTCAGCCATCGTGGGAGCTAAAAGGAAGGGGCTTGCCGGGAGCGTTACACAGTGGGCAAATGCCTTGTCTGGTCGGCGGCCGCCCTCTGATCGAGCGTGCCCACGGTGACTTCTCCGGCACGTTTGATTCAGCGCATCGCGACGACCAGTCCAGCGATGGCCAGTACCGCACCGGTCCAGAACACGAGCGACCACTTCATCAGTCTCGACTCAACGCCCGTGATGCGCTCTCCCAGCACGCCATGCGCCGCGGTCATGTCGTGTCGCATGGAAGCGAGCGAAGTCGTCATCTCGTGTCGCATGGATGCGAGCGAAGCCGTCATCTCCTGCCGCAGGGCGCCGGTCTGGCGCTCGAGCTCCCCGCGAAACTCGGCGAAGTCCGCGCGCATGCCCTCGCGAAATGCTCGGAGCTCACTGCGCTGAAGTTCGACACCGTCCAGCAGACTCACGAGGTCCTCCGCCGCTTCGGCGCCAAGCGCCCGCTGCAGGCTGCGGTTCAAACGTTGTGGCACAGGCATCGCGGACCTCGGTCGTGGGGTCCGGCAATGGTAGTGTAACGCCGAGCAGCCGCCGTCATCAATGCATTGCTGCCTGGCACAAAGAGACTCTTACGACCTACCTTGCCCGCCATGTAATGCTGGCCCACCGGCGAACCGGCATGTTGCGCCGCCCACGATGCACTCCAAGCTCCAGCGCTGGACCGACCTGATTGCCGCGCTTTTGTCCCGGCGGATGGGCGCGACGTTCGACGACCTCACCGCTGACGTCCCGGCCTATGCGGCGAGTGTGCGGGAGCGCGGCACGGCCACCGCCAAGCGCAACTTCGAGCGCGACAAGGACGAGCTGCGCGACTTCGGCGTGCGCATCGAGACGCTCCCCTCCGACGAGAACGACGAGACACGCTACCGGCTCAGGGCGAGCGACTTCTACCTGCCATACCTCGCGCTCCCGAACGACGACACGGCCCCTCCCCGCATTGCGCGACCGGAGGGATACCGCGCCCTCGGCACAGTGGCGCTCACGCCGGAAGACCTGTCGCTCCTTGGTGCTGCCATCGCGCGACTCCAGCAACTGGGCGATGCGGCACTCACCGGTCACGCGCGATCGGCCGCGAACAAGCTCGCCTTCGAGCTGCCGATCTACGACACCGTCACGAGCGACCTGACCATCGTCGACGCCGCCGACGATGTGGATGCGAAGCTGTTCGACC
>JBOHTL010000013.1:0-4072 GCA_050733735.1 Gemmatimonadaceae bacterium | reverse complement strand
CATCCGAATTCCACGAATTCATCGAGTTTTCCGAAGAGGAAATGCAGGCGCGGCCGCACGTTCGGGAAATTCGGAAAATTCCGATGTGCGGTTCCTTCTAGATTGAAGCATGAAACAGTTTCAGAATTTCATCGCCGGCGGCTGGGTGGACGCCTGCGCCGGTGAGCGCTTCGAGAACAGGAATCCCGCTGACTGGAACGACGTGATCGGCTCGTTCCCGCTGTCGAACGCGAAGGACGTGGATCGCGCCGTCGAGTCCGCGAAGAAAGGATTCGAGATCTGGCGTCGGACGCCTGCGCCGGCACGTGGTGATGTGCTGCGCCGCGTCGGCGACATCATGGCCACACGCAAGGAAGAGATCGCCGATCTGATGACGCGCGAGATGGGCAAACCCCTCCAGGAGACGCGCGGCGACGTGCAGGAGGGAATCGATACGGCGTACTACGCCGCGAGTGAAGGGCGACGCCTGTTCGGCCACACCGTTCCCAGCGAGCTCCGGAACAAGTGGGCGATGAGCTATCGCCGGCCGATCGGCATCGCGGGTCTGATCACGCCATTCAATTTTCCGATGGCGATCCCGACGTGGAAAATGTTTCCGGCACTGACCTGCGGCAACGCGGTGATTCTGAAACCGGCGGAAGACGTGCCGCACACCGCCACTGTTCTCGTCGAGGTCCTGCTCGAGGCCGGCTTGCCTCCGGACGTCATTCAGCTCGTGCACGGACTGGGCGAGTCCGTCGGGAAAGCGATCGTCGATCACCCCGATGTGCCACTCATCTCGTTCACCGGCTCCACGGACACCGGGCGCATCGTCGGTGAGACGTGCGGACGGCTTCACAAGCGACTGTCGCTGGAGATGGGCGGAAAGAACGCGATGCTCGTGTTCGACGATGCCAACCTCGACCTGGCGCTCGACGGCGTGCTCTGGGGCGCTTTCGGAACGACCGGGCAGCGGTGCACGGCGACCAGTCGGCTGCTGGTGCAGTCCGGCGTGCACGACGAGTTCCTCAGCCGTCTCGTCCAGCGCGCCCGCGCCATGAAATTGGGTGACGGACGCAAGCAGGGCACGGACGTGGGACCGCTCATCAACGAGGGATCGCTTCGCAAGGTGGAGCAGTACGTCGATGTCGGTGTGAGCGAGGGCGCCGATCTGCTGTGCGGCGGACGGCGCGCGTCAGGCGACGGCCTCAAGAACGGTTATTTCTTCGAGCCCACCATTTTCGCCCGCGTCGAGGCCGGAATGCGCATCGAGCAGGAGGAGATCTTCGGCCCGGTTCTTTCCGTCGTACGCTTCAGGACGGCGGACGAAGCGTTCGTCGTGAACAACGGTGTGAAGTACGGCCTGTCCTCCTCGGTTTACACAAGCGATGTCGGCGTCGCGTTCCGCGCCCTGAATGAGCTCGACAATGGCATCACGTACATCAACGCGCCGACGATCGGTGCGGAGGCACATCTCCCCTTTGGCGGTGTCAAACAGACAGGTAACGGACACCGCGAGGGCGGCTGGGAGGTGTACGAGTTCTACTCGGAGACGAAGGTCGGGTATGTCGACTTTTCAGGCCAGCTCCAGCGTGCGCAGATCGACAACTATCTCGGGACGCCGGATTGATTACCCTGACGGCCAGGAAGCAGTCTTACATGTGGCCCTTGCTCGCGACGGGCGCGACAGTAAACTGAAAACAGAATGGAAGTCTCTCCCCCCCCCGAGAAGGACGTAGTCGTCAGGCGGCCGACGCCGATCACCGCCGAACAGCGGATCGACGCGCTGAAGCACGTCAACAAGCGTCGTCCCTGGAGCGGCGGGCTGGGCTTTCTCTGGGAATGGACCAAGATCTTCTGGATCTCGGTCGCGCTCTTCCTCGTGCTGCGCACGTTCATCGTCGAAGCGTTCAAGATTCCGAGCGGGAGCATGGAGCGAACGCTGCTCATCGGCGATTTCCTGCTCGTGAACAAGCTGGCGTACGGCGCCGAGATTCCCTTTACGCACAGACGTTTGCCGGCGCTGCGCGAGCCGCGGCGTGAGGACGTGATCGTTTTCGAGGCCCCGGAAGACGCGTCGAAGACCTACGTCAAGCGTCTCGTGGGACTCCCGGGTGACACCCTCGAGATGCGTGACGGAGCACTATATAGAAATGGTGCGCGGATACCAGAGAACTATGTGACGCACCACTCAGACGTGGACCGCGTCGAAGAGCGTTTTCGCTGGCAGCGCGACTACATCGTGCCGCGAGCGAACGCGAGCGTTTCGTATCATCCGACACGAAACAACTGGGGTCCATTGGTCGTCCCACGGAAGAGTTACTTCGTGCTCGGAGACAATCGTGACAACTCGAGTGACAGCCGGTATTGGGGCTTCGTTCCGGACTCGCTCGTGAAGGGTCGCCCGTTCGTGATCTACTACAGCTATGCGCCGGATACCGCGGAAAGCTTTGCCTGGCTCACGCGCATTCGGTGGAACCGACTGGGCGAGCTGGTTCGTTAGACAATCGGACCGCGCGGCTCTATCGGCCGCGATGGTTTTGAGATAAATCGGTTCTCGCAGTTCCGCAGTCGAGCTTCGCGCCAGGAGTGATATGGCTCGCCCGCTCTCCGTTGGTTCCCGCCGCACCGCCAGCCCCGGTAGTCCAAGAATGCCATCTGCAACGAAGAAGTCTTCCTATGAGGAAGGCTCGCTCGACCAGTACCTGCGTGACATCAGCATCTATCCTCTGATCAACCGCGAGGAAGAGGTGCGATTGGCGCAGCGCATCCGGCAGAGCGACCAGGAGGCGCTGGACAAGCTGGTCCGGTCGAACCTTCGGTTCGTCGTGTCGGTGGCGAAGAAGTATCAGAACCAGGGCGTCTCGCTCGCCGATCTGATCAACGAGGGCAACCTCGGTCTCATCCGCGCAGCGCACAAGTTCGACGAGACGAAGGGGATCAAGTTCATCTCCTACGCGGTCTGGTGGATTCGTCAGGCCATTCTGCAGGCGCTCGCTGAGCAGTCGAGAATCGTCCGAGTACCACTCAACAGAGCTGGTACCCTGCATCGCATCGGCAAGCGCGCGAACGCGCTGCTGCAGGAGCTCGGCCGCGAAGCGACGCACGCCGAGATCGCGAATGGCATGGATATCACTGAGGAAGAAGTCGCGAAGACGATGTCGATCTCGCAGACCCATCTTTCCCTCGACGCGCCGCTGACGCCCGGCGAAGACAACAGGCTCCTCGACTACCTCCCCGACAACCTGAACCCGACGCCCGATGAGCAGACCTTCGAGAAAGCGCTCACGGAATCGATCGAGGAAGCGCTGTCGCACCTCAAGGAGCGGGAAGCGAAGATCCTGCGACTCTACTTTGGCCTGGATGACGAAGAGCCGATGACGCTCGAGCAGATCGGCGCGCTTCTCGGGATCACGCGCGAGCGGGTCAGGCAGATCAAGGAGAAGGCGCTCTCGCGTCTGCGTCACGTCTCGCGCGCTCGCGCGCTCGAGTCGTACCTCGGCTGAGTCCCGGCCTGCGCGCGAACTCGCCGCATGGCGGCGCGACGCGCCTGGCTGTCTCGGGTCAATCGGTCGGCAACACCTCGGCGAAGAAGGGCGCGAGGTCGAGACCGAACGCGGCCTGCGCTGGGAGGGGCTGCCACGTGAGCCGATCGTCCACCACCTCGGGGCGGTCGTCATCCGGACGCCACCGCTCCACCGTCTGCGAGGCGGGATCCACGATCCAGTACTCGGGAACGCGATTCCGCTGATACGCCGGACGCTTCTTTACACGGTCGAATCGCGCTGAGCTCGGAGACACCACCTCGATGGCGAGCAGCAGCCGTTTGACGATGTCCGAGCGCCTCTGCAGTTCCCCGGCTGGGACGACGAGGATGTCAGGTTGCAGGATGAGGCCCGCCTGCAGCCTTACATCGAGTGGCGACGTGAAGATTGCGCCCAGTCCGTGCTCGCGCACGTAAGGTTCCAGGCGCACCAGTAGCTGGACGACAACGCCCTGGTGCGCCCAGTGCGGCGACGGCGTCACCAGCGCCTCGCCGTCCACCAGCTCCCACCGCTCTCCCGGCGGAGCCGCATCGCGCGCGGCGTAGAAC
>JBOHTL010000012.1:0-11118 GCA_050733735.1 Gemmatimonadaceae bacterium | reverse complement strand
AGCCGCAACCGTCTCCCTCGGGAGATGACATGGCAGCCGTCGTATTCAAGGCCGACGGGTATCACATCGGTCTCGCCCCGCTCGACCAGGTGCAGGCATCGGCGGCCCCCGCCATCCCGACGGTTCTTCCCAGAAGCGTGGCTCCAGTCGCGCGACACGACGCGCCGGTCACGCGCTATTCCGCGCTGCGCATGCTTTGGCCCAGGGGCTGGCTGCCATTTCTCGACGCGGGACTCGATCGCGGATCCTACAGGCTCGGCGCCATGGTCTCCGGCCGCGACATCGCGGAACGACACGCGTACGAAGCGCTGCTCTACATCCCCACGGACAACAGCGGGCTCACGGGATCCCTGGCGTACCGCAACGCAATGTTCGGCCAGCCGCTCATCGACGTCGGGTATGCGCAGGAGTGGGACAACATCGGATGCGTTGCGGACGCGAGTCAGCAGAACCGCTGCGTGGGCGATCTGCGGCGCCGCATCCGTGATGTCGCGCTGGCGTTCACCTTTCAGCGTCCGCGCATGCGCACGTTTTCCTTCGCCAGCATCGGGACCGGCATCGAGATCCGCGACTACGCGACCGACTCTACTTCGCTCATCGCGCGCATTGATTCGCTGTATCGCCGCACCTACTACTACCCGCGGCTCGTGCTGTCCGCCGGGTGGAGCAACGCGCAGTTTCCGCCGGCGGCGATCTCTCCCGAGGATGGCATCTCGCTGTCGGCGACATCACGGCATCGCTGGCGGACTGACGACTTCACCGGCACCATCGCCGATGGCACCGAGAACGACGCGCAGAATCGGTTGACGACGAGCGTCATCGGATCGCTGTCCGCGTTCAAGTCGCTCGACCTCCCCGGCTACGCGCACCATGTGCTCGCCGTCAATGTCGCCGGCGGGATCGAGGACAACCGATCGACCAGTTATTTCGAGGTCGGCGGCGTCAGTGGGAGCGTGCTCGAGATCTTTCCGGGCTACGTACTCGGGGAGGGACGGCGCACCTTCGGTGTCCGCGGCTTCGACCCGGCGGCGCAGGTCGGGATCTACGCGCTCAAGGCGAGCGCCGAGTATCGCGCGCCCCTGCTGATGCCGGGGCGCGGCATCGAGACCCTGCCCCTCTTCTTCGATCGCACCAGCCTGACGTTGTTTGGCGAAGCGGGCAGCGCCTGGTGTCCCGGAGTCTTTGCCGCGCGGCCCGCGCCGCTCTTCTCCCGTTGCAGTCCCCTCGAAGCCGACCTCGGCATCATCTCGACTGAGCCGCGCCTGATGGCATCAGCGGGCGCGGAGGTCGCCATCTCCGCCGCGATCCTCAGCTGGGACGTTCCCTACCGCTTTCGTTTCGGAGGCGCGATTCCCCTCGCGGGCAAGGAAGAAGCATTCGGAAACACCAGACCAAGGATCTACTTCGCCATCGGAGCCTCCTTCTAGCCTGGCAGTTTTTACGACGAAGGGATTTAGGATCAATCGACGAGGGAAGATCACTACGATGAGAACCCGCGAAGGGTCATTGGGTTGATCATCTCCATCGGTTGATCATTCACTCCTTTGTCGTGAGATCTATTCAGAGTTGCGCCGGGTGAATTCACGGCCCTTCCGCGGCTGGTCCGAATGGCTCTCATCCGTCGGATACTCATTGCTCGGGTTCACGCCACTGATCCCCTGCTGTGTGTGGCGCGCTTTCTCGTGACGGACCAGCTCTTCGCTGGATGCAAACTCTGCCGCGCAAATGGGGCAGCGCTGGGTGTCATGATCCATGACTGTCTCCTGAAAGTGAATCGTGGCTGACCGCACTTAACTTCAGCGCAGCGTCGTCGTTCGACCCCGACAATTCGCACCTCCCATGCCGAGCATTCACCCGACCGCGTTCATTCATCAACTCGCCTACGTTGCCGGCGACGTCATCCTTGGGGCGCGGGTGTCGGTCTGGCCATTTGCGTCGCTGCGAGGCGACACGGACGCGATCACCATCGAGGAAGACACGAATGTGCAGGATGGAAGCGTCATCCATTGCGACGCCGGCCTTCCCTGTCACATCGGAAAACGTGTCGGCATCGGCCATCGGGCCATCGTGCATGGCGCCTGGGTCGACAACGATGTCCTGATCGCGATGGGAGCGGTGCTCCTCAACGGAGTGCGCGTCGGCAGCGGCTCGATCATCGGCGCCGGTGCGGTGGTCCGCGAGGGATTCGTGGTCCCGCCGAACTCCCTGGTGCTCGGCGTGCCGGGCCGCATCGTCCGCGAGACGACCATGGAGGAGCGGGGGCGGATCGCAAAGACCGTGGAGTCGTACATCGCGCTCCAGGAGAAGTATCGCGGCTGAAATGCAGACGGGAACCGCGAGCTCCAGGGCCGCCGGCCTCATCATCCGTAGAAATACGGACGCCGCTCAATCCCGATTGACTTTGTCGGCATTGCCTCTAGAATGCCGCCACATGCGATCCACATTTGCTTCTCGCGCGCTGGTAGCGCTGCTCGTCGCAGCCGGCACCCTCGGTGCGCAGCCGGCGGCACGGTCGATCGGCACGATCGTCGTTGCGCATGGTGGTGACTCCAGCTGGAACGCGCTCGTGATCGACGCCGCGCGTGCCGCTCGTACGGGAGGACCCGTCGAGGTGAGTTTTCTCATGGGCCCCGCTGCGAAGACCACGCGATTCCAGGACGTGGCGTCGCGGCTGCAGGATGGCGGCGTCGGGTCCATTGCGGTCGTCCCGCTGCTCGTGTCCAGCCACAGCGGTCACTACGATCAGATCCGCTACCTCGCGGGTGATTCCGTGCGCTTGAATGAGCGCATGATGCATCACCTGCACATGGCGGGGATCGAACGTCCGACGCTGCGCATTCCGTTGCGCGTCGCGCCCGCGCTGGACGATGCGCCGCAGGTGGCGCGCGTTCTCCTGGAGCGTGCGCGGACACTGGCTCCGAATCCGTCCGAGCGCGCGGTGTTCATCGTCGGACACGGTCCGAATTCGGCCGAGGACTACGCCGCGTGGATGACGAACCTGCGTGCCGTCGCGGACTCGGTGAAACGGTGGGGCGGCTTTCGCGACGTGCGTGTGGATCTCGTGCGGGACGACGCGCCCGCTCCCGTGCGTGCCGAAGCGGTTCTGAGGGTGCGCGAGCTCATCGAGCTCCAGCATCTCGTCACGCGCCAGCCGGTCGTGGTGGTGCCGGTTCTCATCTCGAAAGGCGCGATCAGTCGGGACAAGCTTCCGAACGATCTCCGCGGACTGCCGATCACGTACGCCGGCGAGCCATTGCTGCCGCATGCGGAGATTTCGCGGTGGATCGAGTTGCGCGCACGCGAGACGGCCATCGTTCCCTGACGGCTCGGCGTCTCTTTTCATTCACCCGAACAGAGTTGACCATGCAGCATTTCTCTTCGCTGGTTTCGACGCTTCTTCTCGTTTCTCTGGCGGCCTGCAACGACGCCGTGACGGAGCCACCGCAGCCCGTCGAAGGCTCGTTCACCGTGGATGCTTCGACGGCCTGGGTTTACGTGTCGCTTGCTGACAGCGCAGTCGTCGTTCCGTCGCCCTCGGCGCGCGAGTCGAGCGCATGGGACATCGCTTTCAACGCGACGAGCGTCACGCTCAACGGTGGAGCCGCGGGTCCGGGCGGCGTCACCGGGGCGTGCCTCTGCCAGAACGCGGCTGCCAGCGACGCCGAAATTCTCGCGATGACCACCGGTTCCGAGGAGCCGGATTTCGCCGCCGTGACGTCTGCGCCCTCCACGGCGAGCTTCGTGAGTGACCAGCTCACGCCGGCAATGACCGGCTGGTACACGGGTGCAGGATCGACCGCGGCCGCGGACGCGAACAGGACCTTTCTCGTGCGCCTGGCCGACGGTGCGTCGTTCGCGAAGGCGCGCGTCACGGCCATCGAGAATGCCTCTGGCACCTCCGCCGGACGCGTGACGCTCGAGTACGCGGTGCAGGCGGCCGGAAACTCCACCTTCGGCGACGTGAAGACCGTCACCTTCGACGCGACCGCATCGACGTCGGCCTCGATGACCGCGGACCTGAACAGCGACGCGATGGGCGGTTCGGCGGGCGACTGGGACATCAAGCTGGTCGGCTGGGACCTTCTCGTGAACGGTGGCGTGAGTGGTCCCGGCGCGGCCGGCGTCGCCACCACCACCGAACAATTCGGCGCGCTCACGACCGCGACCGGGACGCCGCCACAGGCGTATCGGACCGACGTGTACGCCGGCATCTTCGGCACGAACCGGTGGTACCGGTACAACCTGGCTGGTGACAACCGGATTTCGCCGACCTTCGACGTCTACCTGCTGAAGCGCGGCACGGACGTCTACAAGCTGCAGATCACGAACTATTACAGCGCCACGGCGCAGCCGCGGCACATCACCTTCAGGTACGAGCGCATCGCGCAGTGATGCGTGCCGCGACTCTGGGCGCAGTCATGCTCGGCGCGGCGACCACGCTGCAAGCACAAGCAGTCGCCGGCGAGTTGTGCGGCACAGTCACCAGCGCCGCATCCGGTTCGCCGATCGCGCGAGCCGAGGTGTTGATCGTCGCGCGCGATACCACGCGCACGCTCACCGACGCTCGGGGAGCCTGGTGTTCGCCGCCATTACTCTCGGCGGAGTACACGATCTTCGCCCGCGCGCTCGGTTTTCAGACCGGAACGACACATGCTGACAGTCGTGCCGGCGCGGCGGGCGAGGTTTCCCTGTCCCTGACTCCGCTTGTACTTCCACTGGACGCCGTCGTCGTCACGGCCGCCCGGCGCGAACAAAAACTGAAGGACGTCATCGTGGCGACGGAGGTGATCGGGCGCGCGGAGATTCAGCGCAGCGGCGCCTCCGACCTGTCCGACGTGCTCACCGGGCAGACGGGGCTCGAGTTCCTCGGCGGACATCCCGCCGGCGCTGGAGTGATGATGCAGGGGATCGGTTCGGAGCGCGTGCTCGTGCTCCTCGATGGCCAGCCAATCGCCGGTCGCATTGCCGGCGAGTTCGACGTCTCCCGCATCCCAACGTCGGTCATCGAGCAGATCGAGATCGTCAAAGGGCCGCAGGCAGTGCTCTATGGCAGCGATGCGATGGGTGGTGTCATCAATGTCATCACGCGTGCCGCGGACGTCGACGGTTTTCGCGTCAGCGGGCGGGCGACCGCCGGCACGCAGTCGCGTAAGGATGCCGCGGTGGGCGCCGAGCTGGGAATCGGCGCGGCAGGCATTCGCGTGGATCTCGGCCGCCGGTCCATGGGAGCCACACCGGGCCGATCGGAGACAGTTGGGGCACTCGCGGAACGAAACGACCTGGCGGCGAATCTCCAATGGCGTCCCGGGGACTCGGCTGCCGTCGAAGCCGTCGTGCTTGCTCTCGATGAACGGCAGCGGTGGGCCAGCGGCGGCATCTATAATTTCGCCGATAACGAGCAGTGGAGCGGCAGGATTACCGGCCGGTATCGCGGATTCACCGCACTGCTGCACGGATCCGTGTTCGACCATCTCTCCCGGGCGAGCACGCAGCCGCTGCCGATCGCCGGCGACACCGGACAGCGACAGGTGCAGCGCGTGTTCCAGGGAGAGGTCTCGTACTCTGCGCGACTCGGCGCCCGCGACGCGCACGCGCTCGACGTCGGCGTCCAGCTGCGACGGGATGAAACACGCTCCGTGCGGATCCCCGGCGGAGCGCGCGCGCTGAATACGATCGAACCGCTGGCGCAGCTCGAGGTCATGGCGGCGGACGATCTGGGCCTGTCGGCCGGCATCCGACTGTCGCGCAGCAATCAGTGGGGCACCCACGTGACCCCCCGCCTGGCGCTGCGATACCGCCCCGCGGACGCAATCACTCTGCGCGCGTCGACAGGCACCGGATTTCGCGCCCCGGACTTCCGCGAGCTCTACATGTTCTTCGTGAACGACGGCGTGGGGTACTCCGTGCGCGGCAATACGGAACTGCGTCCGGAGCACTCGCGGAACGTGAGCGTCGGCGTGGAAGTGAACGGCGGCGTCGCTTTCGGGCGTGTGCAGCTCTACTGGAACGAGTTCCGCGACTTCATCGAGACGCGGCCCGTCAGTGGGCCCGGGGAGCCTCCGATCTTCCTGTACCAGAATGTCGATGACGGCTTCACGCGCGGTGTCGACATCGAGGGCGGCGGGAACTTCGGAGGGCTTCGTGTCGAAGCGGGTGCCTCGCTGCTGGACACGAAGGATCGGACGACTGGCAGACCCCTGCTGGGACGGCCGGGACACAGCGCGCGGCTCTCCGCGTCGCATGTGCTTCCGCTCGGCGTTCGGCTGAGCACCACCACGCTCTTCACGGGTCGCACGCCGATGCAGTCCGATTCCACGGGCGTGGTCAGCAGCTGGCGCGATCCCTTCCTGCGCGTGGACGTCCGCGCGGCACGCTCGCTGATTCGCGACGTCGAATTGGTCCTCGGGGCCGACAACGTGTTCGATCGACGTCCGGCGGAGTGGGCCGGGCTTACCCGCCGTCACGTGTACACCGCCATTTCCTGGTGAGAAGCGGTGATCCACGGGTAAATTGAAATCGTGGATCTGACGGTCAGCAGTCTTTCCGAGCTGCACGCGGCGTTGCTCCAGGGGCTCGTCACGCTCGGAACGGGTATTGTCTGCTGGTTTCTGTACGCGCGATACCGCAGGAGCTACTTCCTCTGGTGGTCCATCGCGTGGTCGCTGTACGCGGTGCGCATCGGCGCCATCGTCGCCTTTCTGCTGACAGCCGATTTCGCCTGGCTCTTCATCCATCAGATTCTGACCGGATGGACGGCGCTCGCGCTGCTCTGGGGCGCCCTCACGTTCACGCAGGGAATTCCCTGGCGGCGGGTGTACGTCACGGCGCTGCTCTTTCCCCTGGCATGGTCGTACATCGCCATCTATGAGCTGCAGAGCTTCATCCTTGCGGCGATTCCCGCGGTCCTTTTCCTGAGCCTCGCTACACTCTGGACCGGGTGGGTGTTCTTCCGGCGCTGGCGCTCGATGGGATCAGGCGGGGCGGCCATGCTCGCGGTAGTGCTTTTTGCGTGGGGAGTTCATCATCTCGACTATCCGATTCTCCGCGCGCGCGGCGCCTGGAACCCGTGGGGCTACTATCTCGACATTCTGTTCGTGCTGGCCATGGGCATCGGGATCGTGATGCTCGGCCTCGAGGAGCTCGACCGTCGGGCGGCGGAGCTCGAGCGGATTTCCGCCCGAATGGTGCGGCAGCACGAGGATGAGCGCCGCCGGGTGTCTCTGGAGCTCCACGATCAGACCGCGCAGGTCTGGGCGGCGGTGAAGATGCAGCTGGGTCTCGTCCGCGAAGCCGCCCCCGAAGCGCTCGAGCCGCGCCTCGATCACGTCCTGCGGCTCGTGGATCAGGGCATTCACAGCATCCGAAGTGTGACCAACAATCTTCGGCCGCCGCTGCTCGACGATCTCGGTCTTCTGCCCGCGCTGCGTGCTCTCGTGCAGAACTTCGCGAACGAGTCAGGGCTCGAGATCGCCTTCGAAGCGCCCATCGATCCGCCGTCGGTCGACGCTGAAACGGGCCTGGCGCTCTTCCGTGCGCTTCAGGAAGCGTTGTCGAATGTCGTCAGGCACTCTGGTGCGACCGCCGCGCGCGTGCGCGTCGGCAGCGACGATGGTCAGCTGACGATGGTGGTGCACGACAACGGCCGCGGATTTCCGGCGGACACCACAGCGGCGGCGACGCTCGGCCTTGCCGGAATGCGTGAGCGCATCACGGCGGTGAAGGGAAGCGTGACGCTGGCGTCGTCGGCCGGCGCGTCGGTGACCGTCCGCGTGCCCGTGAGCCATGGTGACTAGGCCGTCGTCGCGCCGCGGAAGCGCGACCCGCGTGCTCATCGTGGACGATCACGCCGTTGTGCGCGAAGGCATTCGTCATGTGCTCACGGCCGAGGAGGGCTTCGAGGTCGTCGGTGAGGCGGCGACCGGCGAGGCCGCCGTGGAGCTGTGCGCGCGCGTGCAGCCCGACGTCGTCGTGCTCGACCTGACGATGCCGGGCATGTCGGGACTGGACGCGGCGCCGCGTCTGCGCGCGCTTGCGCCGGACGCGAAGCTGCTCGTGCTCAGCATGCACGATCATCAGGAATACGTCACCCAGAGCATGCGAGCCGGCGCGGCCGGCTACCTTCGCAAGGACTCGTCGCCGTCGGAGCTGCGCGGCGCGATTCGCACCGTTCACGCGGGCGGGACCTTCTTCACCTCCGTCGTCGCGCAAACGTCCACGAGCGTCGATGAGGGCGATGCGCGCATCGCGTCGCTCACGTCGCGCGAGCGCGGAGTGCTGCGGGAGATCGCGAAGGGCGCCACGAGCAAGGAGATCGCCGCGCATCTCGGGATCAGCGTCCGCACCGTCGAGTCACATCGGGAGTCGCTGGCCCGAAAACTGAGCGTGAAGGGGGCGGCGAGTCTCACCCGTTTCGCGATCGAACACGGACTGCTGTAGTGGCATGACGGCGAGAGCGCATCTCGCCGTACATTTCACGGATGTCTCTCGCTCTCGAGCGCGGCATTCGATCCGCTCAGATCGGACTCGCCGTGAACGCGCTGCTGGCGCTGGCCAAGCTCGTCGCGGGAATCGTCGGCAACACGTACGCGCTGATCGCCGACGCGGTCGAATCGATGGTCGACATGTTTTCGTCGGTCGTCGTCTGGGGCGGACTCCGGGTCGCGAGCCGCGATCCGGATCAGGATTACCCGTTCGGCTATGGCCGCGCCGAATCGGTCGCCGCCCTGGTCGTCTCGCTCATGCTGCTCGGCGCCGCGGTGTTCATCGCGGTCGAAGCCATTACCGAGATCCGAAGGCCGCATCTCACCCCCGCGCCCTGGACACTCGCCGTGCTGGTCGTGGTGATGGCCATCAAGTGGATGTGGTCGCGCAAAGTCCATGCGGTCGGTACCGACATCCACAGCACGGCGGTCAAGGTCGACGCGTGGCATCACATGAGCGACGCGATCACCTCGGCGGCGGCATTCGTCGGTATTTCCATCGCGCTCGTGGGCGCCCGATACGCGGGCGGTTCCGGGTGGGAGTCCGCCGACGACTGGGCGGCACTGCTCGCATCTGGCGTGATCTTCTGGAACGGCGTGCGGATGATCCAGCCGGCGCTCCACGATCTCATGGACCGCGCGCCCGGCAGCGAGTTCCTCGGCGAGGTCCGGCGCGCGGCCGACGGCGTTCCCGGCGTGCTCGCGACTGAGAAATTGTTCATACGCAAGACCGGCACGACCTATCGCGTCACGATCCACGTGCACGCCGACCCCGCGCTGACGCTACGCGATGCGCACACCCTCGGCGGCAAGGTGAAGGGCGCGATCCGCTCCGCCGTGCCGCGGGTGCAGTCGGTGCTCGTGCACATGGAGCCGTACGAAAGCAGTGTGACGGTTTGAGAGTGTCAGAGTTTCAGAGAAGACACCTCGATGCTGAACCCCCTGGCACCGCGGTGCCGAGAACGCAGTCTACGCCGACTTCTCGCTCGGCAGCACGTCCATGATCTGCGAAAAATCGAATGGCTTGGCCAGGTACGGCCGGCCTGTGGCCTTCAGGAAACTCTGAAGGTCGGGACTCACGATGTCACCCGTGATGAACACGACGCGTTCGCTGAGCTGCGGACTCGACCTGGACCACCGCTCGAACACCTGCTGCCCGGACACGTCCGGCATGCGGAGGTCCAGCAGCACGGCGTCGAACTCCTCTTCGCCCTCCGCGCGCCAGATCGCCTCGCTCCCGCTCCCGACCGCGACGACCGAATGTCCCTTCGTCGAGAGGAAGCGGTCCAGCGCTCCACGCAGCGCCTCTTCGTCGTCCGCGACCAGGATGCGCAGGGAGTCGCGACGCGGCGCCGGCGCGCTCTGCACCATGCTGAGCGTCGGACGAGCCTCGCAGCTGACGCGCGGCAGCTCCACGCTGAAGCGCGCCCCCCCGGGAATATTCTCCGCCCAGATTCGCCCGCCGTGTTCGCCCACGATGCCGAGCGAGATGGACAAGCCCAGCCCCGTGCCCTTGCCGGTGGCTTTGGTCGTGAAGAACGGCACGAACAGTTGATGCATCGCGGATTCCGGGATTCCCATCCCCGTATCCTCGACCTCCAGCCGAACGACGTCCGGCAGCGTGCACGTGCGAATCGTCAGCCGATGCCGCCGGTCGGGTTGCTCGCACATCGCCTGCTCGGCGTTCGTGACGAGGTTGAGGAGCACCTGCTGCAGCTGGTGCACGTCCACCATCGTGACCGGCGCGGTGGCGTCGTCCAGCTCGCGCGTCACCTGGATCCCGCGGACGTTCAACTCGTAGACGCGCAGCTCCAGCGTGTCGTTCACCACCTGGTTGATGTCCGCCGGCACCTTCTCGGCTCTGTGCTGCCGTGCGAAGGTCAGGAGGTTGTGCACAATGCGCGACGCGCGCTTCGCCTCCGCACGGACGACCTCGGCGGAATGTCGCTGCTCGGTCGACAACCCGTCATCCACCAGCAGCAGCTGCGCGAACGCCGAGATGCTTGCGAGTGGGTTGTTCAGCTCGTGCGCGACGCCGCTCACCAGCTGTCCAATCGCCGCCATCTTCTCCGCCTGGATCAGCTGCTGCTGCAGCTGCTTCTCCGCGGTCGCGTCGCGGATCATGCAGATCACCTCGCGGCTGCGCTGCGGACACGCGTAGTTCACCGTGAGATGCCGGCGCTCGCCGCTCTTGTGCAGCATCGTCGTCTCGAACTGCCCGGCCGCCCCGGACAGCGCGCGGCGGAACTCGATGAGCGCGCGCGGAAGCGCTTCCGTCGCGAGCAGTGGTCCGAAGAAGCGACCGATCAGCTCCTCGCGCGTATATCCCGAGATCTGTTCGGCGGCGCCGTTCACCGTGGTGAACCGTCCGAGCGCGTCGAAGGTCATGATCGCGTCGCTCGCCGCCTCGAACAGGTTGCGATAGCGCGACTCCGATTGGGTCAGCCGGTCGCGCGCAGCGCGGTCGGCGGTGACATCGCGCGCCGTGGCGATCCACCCGCCGCTTCCAGTGGCAGCGAGCGAGAAGTCCAGCACCCGGATCTGTCCGCGCCGTTTGACGCGCACGTCGAACACTACCGGTCCATGCCGGGCCGCTCGCAGCTGTTCGTCGAGATGCTGTCGGTCGCCGCGCAGGAGC
>JBOHTL010000011.1:0-2069 GCA_050733735.1 Gemmatimonadaceae bacterium | reverse complement strand
CGTTTACTACTATCCCGAGGAACGGCAAGCCGCGATGGACGCGGCCCGGATGGCCGAGCGCGCGTACGCGCGACTGTCGCGCATCCTGGATCACCAGTTCCGCGAGAAGAAGCCGATCATGCTCTTCGCGTCGCGGACGGACTTCGGGCAGAACAACGTCACCGGCGACCTCGGAGAGGGCACCGGCGGCGTGACGGAATCGCTGCGGCACCGGATGCTGCTCAACTTCACCGGCGACTACCGCAGCTTCGAGCATGTGCTCGCGCACGAGATGGTGCACGCGTTCCAGTACGACATCTTCGCGCGCGGCAAGGCGGGGAGCGGGCTGCAGAATCTGGCGCAGAACTTCCCGCCGCAGTGGTTCGCCGACGGCATGGCGGAGTATCTGTCGCTCGGACCGCACAATGCGTTCACCGACATCTGGATGCGGGACGCGGCCCTCAACGGGAAGCTGCCGACCGTCGAGCAAATGACCCGGCATCCCGAGCGATTCTTCCCGTACCGCTTCGGGCATTCGTTCTGGACATACCTCGGCCAGCGCTGGGGCGACGAAGCGATCGGCCAGATCATGAATGCCGTGCCGATCGTGGGCGTGGAGCGCGCCTTCAAGCGCGAGCTGGGCCTCTCGCTCGAGGACATCGGCGACGAGTGGCGCGAAGCGATGCAGCAGCAGCACCTGCCGCAGATCGCCGACATGCAACGGCCGCGTACGTTCGCGCAGGCGATGCTCACGCAGCGACGCAGCGGTGGCGAGATCTTCCTCGCGCCGTCGCTCTCGCACGACGGAAAGCAGATCGCCTTCCTGTCGAACGGCCGGTTCTCGCGCGGCGAGGTCTTCATCGACCTCTGGCTCGGCAACGCGGAGACGGGCAAGCGCATCAAGCGCCTGGTGAAGAGCACCTTCGATCCGAACTTCGAGGAGCTGCGGCTGCTCTACTCGCAAAGCTCCTTCTCTCCCGACGGGAAGTCGCTGGCGTTCACGTCGCAGCGCCAGGGTCGCGACGTCCTGTGGGTGATGGACATCAAGCGCGACGACCGCCGCCATCTCGAGCTGCCCCTCGAGGGCGTCACGGCGCCGAGCTGGTCGCCCGACGGCAAGCGGCTCGTGTTCAGCGGCAACAAGGGCGGCATCACGGATCTGTACATGGTGGACGTGGACGGATCGAATTTCCGCCAGCTCACCAACGACGTCTTCGGCGACCTGCAGCCGCAGTGGTCACCCGACGGCAAGACCATCGTGTTCGCCAGCGATCGCGGCCCCGACGCCGACGTGGCGCTGCTCACCTTCCCGCACTGGCGCATCACCACGTACGACATCGAGCGTGGAGTCGTCGAGGTGCTGCCCGCCCAGGCGGGACTGAACACGAATCCGCAATGGGCGCCGGACGGCAATTCGGTTGCCTTCGTCTCCGATCGCGCCGGCACGGCAAACCTGTTCCTCTACGACTTCACCGCGCGCGAGCACTATCAGCTCACGAATCTCGTCGGTGCCGTTTCGGCGATCACGGAGTACAGTCCGTCGATCACATGGGCGCGCGGGGCGGATCGTCTCGCCTTCACCTATTTCGAGAACGGTGAGTACACCATCTGGCAGATCAGCAATCCTCGGACGCTGAAAAAGGACCCGTACCGGCCGCCGGCGCTCGTCGCACTGAACGGACGTAACGGAGCCGACGACGACACGCGTACAAGCGTCGATAACGGCGTCCTTCACGGCGATTTCAACGACGCTCTGAAAGGCGCACTCAACGGAGCGTTGAGCGGCGCGCTCAATGCCGGCGCGAACGGCGAAGTCGCGAGCGCTTTGACGAGCGACGTTGCGAGCGTCGTCAAGGCGTCCCCGGTGACGACGGTGGCGATGCGGCAGCCGGTCTCCATCAAGGCGCTGCTCGACAGCGCGGAGCTTGCGCTTCCCGACACGACCAAGTTCGCCTTCAGCCGCTACAAGATTCGCTTTCAGCCCGACTACGTCGCGCGTCCGAGCGTCGGCTATGCGCCCGACGCCTATGGTCGCAACGTCTTCGGGGGCACGACGATCATCCTCAGCGACATGCTGGGCAATCACCGCC
>JBOHTL010000010.1:0-5233 GCA_050733735.1 Gemmatimonadaceae bacterium | reverse complement strand
GCGCATTCTCGTGACGGGTGGAACCGGAGTCGTCGGCAAGTCCACGGTCACCGCGCTCATCCAGCGCGGGCATGTCATCAACCTTCTGTCCCGTCACGCACGCCGCGACGCCGAGCAGTGGTCGCAGGGCGTGCATCCCTTCGTCGGCAACGTGGCGGACGTCATGTCGATCGGGCCAGCCGTCGCCGGGTGCGAGGCGGTTCTGCATCTCACGGCCATCGTCGACGAATCCGGCAACAACACGTTCGAGCGGATCAACGTCGAAGGAACACGCAATGTGGTTCGCGAGGCCGAGCGTGCACGGGTCAAGCGCTTCGTCTACGTCTCCTCGCTCGGCGCAAACCGCGGCAGCTCGGCGTACCATCAGTCGAAGCGCAAAGCCGAAGCGATCGTTCGAACCTTCAATGGCGAGTGGCTGGTGGTACGGCCGGGCAACGTCTTCGGGCCCGGGGACGAACAGATCTCGCTGCTGCTCCGGATGATCCGCACCCTGCCGACGCTCCCGGTGATCGGCGACGGCGACCAGCGGTTCCAGCCCATCTGGCACGAGGACCTTGCCGAGCTTCTTTCGCGCGCGGTAGAGCGCGACGATCTGCACGGTCGCGAGCTGGACGTCGCCGGTGGCGAGCTGACGTCGCAGAACGATCTCATTGGACGTCTGTCGAAGATCACCGGACGTGAAGTCACGCGGATCGCGATTCCGGAGATGATCGCGAACGTCGGCATGCGGCTCGCTTCAGCGGTCGGCATCGGCGTGGCGTTCAACGACAGTCAGCTCAGGATGCTGACCGAGGGCAACGAGATCGAACCGGGGCGGGAAAACGCGCTCCTCACCGAGTTCCGCATGACCCCGACACCGCTGGACGATGCATTGCGCCGTCTCGCCGCCGACCAGCAGGAACAGCTGCCCGACGACGATGGCATCGGTCCGCTGCGCCGCAAGCGCTTCTGGATGGACATCGCCGGATCGCCGCATACGCCGGAGCAGCTCATGGTGCGCGTGCGTCAGCGCTTCGGTGATCTCATGCCGTCCTTCATCGACATGCGCGCCGAGCCGGGTGCGGCGACGTCCATCGAAGAGGATGTGACTCTGACGTTGTCGCTGCCGCTGCGCGGTCACATTCAGGTGCGCGTCGCCGAGGTGGAGCCGCGCTTGTTCACGCTCGTCACGCTCGCCGGGCATCCCCTGTCGGGCGCGGTGCGTGTTCTCACCGAGGCACGCGGCGCCGACGTGCGCTTCGAGATCCAGGTGTTCGATCGCGCCGCCAACGTCGTGGACCTCCTGCTCATGCGCACGCTCGGCGACCGCATGCAGGATGCGTCGTGGCGCGAGATGGTGGAGAATGTCGCGCGCGACGGTGGAGGAACTGTCACCGGCGTCCGCGAGGAGAGCGAAGCGCTGGACGAGGAGCAGGCGGAGCGAATCGAGGAATGGCTTCGCGACCTGGTCATGGAGCGACGACGCGAAGAGGCGGGGATCTAGGCGCCTAGTCCGGAAACGCGACGTCCAGCGGGCGCGCCTGGCAGTGCTCACCACAACCCAGGCGATAGCGGTAGCGCGCCACCCAGCGGTACACGCGATCGGCGACGGTACGAACGAGGGGGATGCTGAATATCCAGGCGATCCAGCGGCCGCGGGGAAGCACATTCAGCAGTTGCTCGATGGCCGCGGCGCCCTGCCACGTCTCTCCGCCGGGCCCCACGAGCTGAATGGCTTCGGCGTAGGCGCGCGTGGGAATCCACGGGAAGCGCGCCATGACGCCGGTCGCCTGTGAAGGCACGACCTCGATGCGACGCTGTCGATCCCATTTCTTCAGGACGTTCGACAGCCGCGTGCACATGCGACACATGCCGTCGTAGACGAGCGTGTACGGCCGTCCGAGTCCCGCGCTCGCTTCCTCGGCGACGCCGCGCACCGTGAATCGGACCACCGGATAGGTCGTCACGTCGCGCCGTGGGGCTCCGACGCCGGGACATGGGCTCCAGCCATCGCTGCGTCGGGATGCGCGTCGCGGTCGCCGTTCTCGGCGCGCTGCTCGGTGATGACGGTGGGCGGATGATGCAGCGTCGCGTGGATGGTGCACATCTCGGCGACGCGCGTCGCGGCCTGTCGCTTTTTCTCCGGCAGGCTGGGCCACTCGTACGTCATTGCAATGTCGGAGACGCGGTGCGGCTCGTCCTCCGAGAATTTCCAGGACACATCGATGACGAGGTCGTCGGCGGACTGCTTCGTGTTGGTGGCCCAGGAGTACATCACCGACCACGTACAGTATGCCAGCGAGCTGGCGAGCATGTGGAACGGCGAATACTGCTCGTCGGGCTCGAGCGCTTCGATCGTCATCGGACCGGGCTCGGGCTCGAGGCGAATCGAGTATTCGGAGGTGAGGATGATCTTCACGAGTCCGCCGTCGTGCAAAGAGTAAGCCTCACGAAACCGCTGTCGGCTGCTGTTGCGTGAGGCAATGAAGCGTACCCAGCCCCCAGACCAGGTCGACCGCATGGATGCCGACGACCTGACGGTCCGGCAGCAGCTCAGCGAGCGTGTTGAGCGCGACGCGGTCGTTGGGATCGTTGAACGTGGGGACGATCACGACGCCGTTCGCGACGTAGAAGTTGGCGTAGCTGGCCGGAAGACGCTCGCCGTTCATCACGACGGGACGCGGAAAGGGAATCTTCACGATCTTCAACGCGCCGGCGTCGCCTCCCGCCAGCTGCAGCCTCCGCAGGTTGTCGACGCTGCGGAGATGGTTGTCGTCCGTGGGATCGGCCTCGTACGCGAGCACGATCACCCCAGGCGCCACGAAACGCGCGATGTCGTCGACGTGGCCGTGCGTGTCGTCTCCAACGCATCCTTCACCGAGCCAGATCGACTCCCGGATGCCCAGCCACTCGCGGAACACCTGCTCGTAGTCCTGGCGACTCATGCCGGGGTTGCGCTCCTGGATCGGCGAGAGCAGACACTCTTCGGTCGTGAGCAGCACGCCCTCGCCGTCCGTGTCGATCGCGCCACCCTCGAGGACGACGCGGCCAGCGATGTCCGGCCGCGGCGGCTCGAGACGTCGCACGCCGGAGATGCGCTCGACGGCTTTTCCGACCTCGGCGTCCTGCGCGTAGTTGTCGTATTTCGCCCACGCGTTGAACTTCCAGTTCACGAGCTCGAGTCCGCGGTCGGCGCGCACCCAGATCGGGCTGGAGTCCCGCAGCCACACGCGATCGTTCGGGACGACATGCAGCCGGTAGTTGGACGACACGCCGTGCGCCTTCAGATGACGCTCGGCGTCTTCGCGCACGTGCTGGTTGTGACAGAGGATCTCCACGCGCTCCTGGCCGTGCAGCACGCGCGCGATCTCGGCGTACACCCATGGAATCGGACCGAGCTTGCCCGGCCAGTCGGGCGCGTGCTGCGGCCAGCCGATCCATGTGGCGTCGTGCCGCTCCCACACGGCGGGCCAGCGGCGCGTCATCGAAGCCCGCTCAGACCAGCATCACCCCGCACCGAGGTAACGACTCAGAATCGGGGCGTATGCGTCGATCCGGCGGTCCCGGAGGAACGGCCAGTTGCGGCGCGTCTCTTCAATGAGACGGGGATTGCACTCCGCGACGAGAATCGCGGGCTCGGTCTGCGCCTCAGCGATCAGACGGCCGAACGGATCGGCGATGAACGAGTGTCCGAAGAACTCGATGCCGTCGGTGCCCGGCTCGTCTTCGTGCCCGATGCGGTTTGGCGACGCGACGTAGACGCCGTTCGCGATCGCGTGCGAGCGCTGCATCGTGCGCCAGGCGTCCACCTGCGCGCGACCGAATTCGGCCTTCTCCTTCGGATGCCAGCCGATCGCCGTCGGATAGAACAGGACTTCCGCGCCCAGCAGCGAGGTGATGCGCGCGGCTTCGGGATACCACTGGTCCCAGCAGATGAGCACTCCGACGTCGGCGTAGCGGGTATGCCACACGCGAAACCCGCTGGCCTGCTTCGCGACGCGCCCGATCTTGTCGATCTGATCGTCCGTGGCCGCGTCGCCCGGCGTGAAGTAGAACTTCTCGTTGAAGAGCGGATCGTCGGGGATGTGCATCTTGCGATACACGCCGAGGAGCGCGCCGTCGGCATCGATGATCGCGGCGGAGTTGCGGTAGACCCCGCGCGCCTGCCGTTCGAAGATCGGCACGACGAGCACGATGGCGAGGTCCGTCGCGACTTGCTGCATCGCGGTCGTGGTGGGACCGGGAATCGGCTCCGCGATGTCGAAGCGATCGTGCTTCTGCGACTTCGCGAAGTACGGCGCGTTGAAGAGCTCCTTGAGGCACACGATCTGCGCGCCGCGCGCCGCCGCTTCCCGGATGCGCGGAATGGTCGCTTCGACGGTGACCTGCACGTCTTCCGTCGCGGCGTCCTGAATGATTCCGACTTTGAATGGCGCGTGCATGCGGGAAAACTACGCACGTCGTGCGCCGCGCGCCTCGTTCTCGCGTCCGGCGCGCGGCGCTTCATGCGGGCAGCGACGCGGGCTGAGACTCGCCTCGCGGACCACGCTGCGTTTCCTCCTCGCGTTCTCCTTCGCTTTCGCTCAGTCCGAACGCTCGTCCGGTCCTCGCTGTCCGCTCCGGTGCGCTCACTTCGCGAGCGTCCCGTCGCGGGCGGTCCGCTCGCGCGAGTCTCCGCCCGCGTCGCTGCCCAGCGTGCGCTCCGCTTCGCCCGCGCGGGAGGCTGCTCGTCCGCGCTGTTCGCGCGCAAGGCGGAGCGGGGGAGGACTCGTCTGAGCCGATCGTCTGCGGAGGGTAGCTGCCGCAGGCAGCTCCCCGTAGCAGCCAGCGAGCACCGCAGGAGCGCTCGCACTGAGCGCAGCGACAGGAGAGCGCGACGAGGAGCACAGCGTGGTCGGCGTGACGAGTCCTCCGCCGCGACGCCGTACGAAACGCGGCTAAGCGCGAACGAGGCCGATCGTGACGTCCATGACGTTCGTCCCGGTCATGCCGGGCTTGAAGAGCGCGTCCGCGGCAGCCAGGGCGTCGTAGGACTCGTGCGCGCGGAGCGCGGCGTCGGGATCGCGGCCGGCGGTGCCGATGGTGTGCCAGGTCGTGTCGTCCACGATCGCGCCGGCCGCATCGGTGGGACCGTCGCGACCGTCCGTGCCTGCGGCGAGCAGGGAGATGCCACGCGCGGCGTGGCCCGCGGCCGCCAGATGGCGCGCGGCGGCGAGCGCGAGCTCCTGACAGCGACCGCCTGCGGGAGCGGGAC
>JBOHTL010000009.1:0-9896 GCA_050733735.1 Gemmatimonadaceae bacterium | reverse complement strand
GTCACCCACAGACCCCGCTTCGATCGAGCCGGACCGCGCATGCATGGAAGACTCTCGGCGCTGCTGATCGCTGCCGGTGCGGTCGCGGCTCTCGCGAGCTGCGGCGATCCGACGGCATTGGAAGCACGCCTCACCAACTTCGAGCGTGAGCTCTCCGTTTTCGCGCTCAGCGGAACTCACCCGAATACCGTCGATGCCATCCAGGTGCGCGCGGTGAGTCCGACGCTTGCCACGCCGAACGGCGGCTTCGACATTGCCTTCGACCTCACCGATACCGGCACGGTCAAGCTCATCACCGCGCCTTTCCTCTTCACAGAGGTCGTGGGGACGGGGAGCCGGGTCGGACTGCGCGATTCCCCGAACCTGGTCTTCGAGGAAGTCATCGATCCGCCCCGGGATCTCTTCGTCTACGATTCGGTGCTCGTCGTTCCAGTGGGCCGTACCGTGCTGATCGACATCATCGAGCCGGCCTGCGCGACCGAGTCCATCCTCGGGATCAACATCAAGGCGAAGCTGCGCATCGACAGCATCCATCTCGCGGATCGCCGCATCTTTCTGCGCATGGTGACCAACCCGAACTGCGGGTTTCGCGAACTCGTGCCCGGCGGCCAGAAACCACAGGAATAGCGCGTGCACGACATACGGGTGCTGCGCGAGCAGATGGACGTTCTCCGCGACGCGCTCGGACGACGCGGCGCGCTGAACGGGGTACGGCCGGTGCTCGACCGCGCCGAGCAGCTGGAGCGTGATCGCCGGCTCCTGATCCAGGCGGTCGAAGAGCGAAAGGCGGCGCGCAACACGGCCTCGCAGGAAGTGGCGCTTCGCAAGCGGAACAAGGAGAGCGCCGACGAGCTGATCGCGCGCGCGCGCGACCTGGGCGCCGAAATCGCGAAGCTCGAGGGGGAGCTCGGGCAGGCCGAGGATGCGCTGCGCGGCATTCTCCTCGAGCTGCCGAACATCACGCTCCCCGGCGTGCCGGCGGGCGGGGAAGAGAGTAATCGCGTCGTGAAGGAGTGGGGAACGCCGCGCCGCGACACGGGCCTGAGGGCACATTGGGATCTTGGGCTTCAGCTGGGCATCCTGGACCTCGAGCGCGCGGCCAAGGTCAGCGGCTCGGGGTTCGTCGCCTACCGCGGCCTTGGCGCGCGGCTCGCGCGCGGGTTGCTGCAGTTCTTCATGGATGTCCATTCGCGGGAGCACGGCTACGAGGAGGTCTGGCCCCCCGATCTCGTGAACCGCGCCACCATGACGGGCACGGGCCAGTTCCCCAAGTTCGAAGACGACGCCTACTCGGTGAAGGACGGCGATCTTTTCCTCATTCCAACGGCCGAAGTACCCGTTACGAATCTCTATCGCGACGAGATCCTGGACGGAGCCGCGCTGCCCATGGCGTTCGTGGCGTACTCGAAGTGCTTCCGGCGGGAGGCGGGTTCCGCGGGGAAGGACACACGCGGCGTGCTGCGCACGCACGAATTCGACAAGGTGGAGCTGGTGCGCTACGCAACGCCGGAAACGTCCGACGCGGAGCTCGAGAGGCTGACCGGCCACGCCGAGTCGATGCTCGAGCGTCTCGGACTGCCGTACCGCCGCAAGCTCCTCGCCGCGGGCGACACGGGTTTTTCCTCGGCGATGACGTACGATCTGGAGTGCTGGGCAGCGGGGGTCGGCGCATGGCTGGAGGTGTCGTCGTGCAGCAACTTCACGGATTTTCAGGCACGGCGCGCGAACATTCGGTACCGCACCGCGAAGGGAGCCAAGCCGGGATTCGTGCATACCCTCAACGGATCGGCACTCGCGTTTCCGCGCACCATCGCATGTCTGCTCGAGCACTATCAGCAGCCCGACGGCACCGTGCGGCTGCCTGACGTGCTGCACCCGTATCTCCGCACGGATCGCATCGCGTGACGGACGCGCTGCTCGCCGGGCTTAATCCGGCGCAGCGTGAAGCCGTCGCGTTCGGCGGTGGTCCGCTGCTCGTGCTTGCCGGCGCCGGGTCTGGGAAGACGCGCGTGCTCACCACGCGCATCACGCGCCTGATCGCCGAGGAGAAGGTCGCGCCGGAACGCATCCTCGCCGTGACGTTCACGAACAAGGCCGCCGGCGAGATGCGCGAGCGCATTGCGCGGCAGTTGGGCGAGGAGCCGCGGGGCATGTGGATGGGCACCTTCCATGCGATCGGCGCGCGGATCGTGCGCCGGGCCGCGCATCACCTGCATCGCACCCCGTCCTTCACGATCTACGACGAGGACGAGCAGCTGTCGGTGATCAAGCGGTTGATGGAGCGGCATCGCATTCCGCCCAAGCAGTTCGCGCCGCGCGCCATTCGCGCCGCCATCAGCGACGCCAAGAACGCGCTCGTGACGGTCGAGGAATACAGCCGGCTCGCCCGTGATCCATTCGCGCAGGCGGTGGCCCTGGTGTACGGCGACCTCGAGACAGCCCTGCGCACCGCCAATGCCGTGGACTTCGACGATCTGCTCGTGCTTCCGGTGCGCCTGATGGAGAGCAGCGAGCGCGAGCTGGAGAAGTGGCAGAAGCGCTTCGACCACATTCTCGTCGACGAGTATCAGGACACCAACCGCGCGCAGTACCGGCTGGTGAAGCTGCTGGCGCGCGAGCATCGCAACGTCTGCGTCGTCGGCGACGACGACCAGTCGATCTACGGCTGGCGCGGCGCGGACATCCGGAACATCCTCGATTTCACGAAGGATTTTCCCAACGCGGGCGTCGTGCGGCTCGAGGAGAACTATCGATCCGTGCCGCCGATCCTCGAGCTGGCGAACGTCGTCATCCGCGAGAACACCGGCCGCATGGGAAAAACTCTGCGCCCCACGCGGACCGGGGGCGACAAGGTCACGCTCATACGATCGCTCGACGAGCGCGACGAGGCGGAGTGGGTCATGCAGGACGTCATGGCGCGTCGCGCCCAAAAGGGACTGATGCTGCGCGACGTGGCGATTCTGTACCGCACCAACGCCCAGAGCCGCACGCTCGAGGACTCCTGCCGGCGCCACTCCATCCCCTACCGGCTCGTGGGGTCGGTGCGGTTCTACGATCGCCGCGAGATCCGGGATCTCATGAGCTACCTGCGCCTCGTCGCCAATCCGTCGGACGACGAAGCATTCCGGCGCGCCGTCGGCGTGCCGCGCCGCGGCGTCGGCGACACCACGGTGGAATGGCTGGCTGAGCGAGCGCGCTCCGAGAACCTCTCGCTGTTCGCCGCCGCCAGTCGCGCGGACATCCTCTCCGAGATGCGGGCAGCCGCGCGCACAGCGCTCGGCGCCTTCGTCGCCCTCATCGAGAAATATCGCGTCGACGTTCAGGAGTACGCGGTCGATGAGCTCATCAAGGAGATCGTCATCGACATCAACTTCGCGGAGCATCTCAAGTCCGAGGGCGAGGAGATCGCGCGCGAGCGCCTCGACAACGTGCGGGAGTTGATCAGCGGCGCTGCCGAGACCGTGGTGGACGAGGGCGGGGAAGTCGGCACGTCGCCGCTGGACACTTTCCTCCAGCGCGCCGCGCTCGTCGCGGACGTCGATGCGCTGCGCCGGGCCGACGCCGACGCGATCACGCTCATGACGATGCACAACGCCAAGGGGCTCGAGTTCCCGCTGGTGTACATCACCGGTCTCGAGGACGGGCTCTTTCCGCTGGCGCGCGCGTACGACGACCCACCGATGCTCGAGGAGGAGCGCCGCCTCTTCTACGTGGGCATCACCCGCGCGCAGCAGTCGCTGGTGCTGTCGTTCGCCGAGGAGCGGCGCCGCAACGGTGAGCTGACGCGGTCACGACCGTCCAGCTTCATCGGCGGCATTCCAAAGGGGATGCTCGACGAGCGCTCGACGGTGAAAGTTCGCAGCACCGGACGCGCGGTGCTGTCGTCGATGTTCGGCTCGGGCGCTGGATATCGCGATGGCGGCGCTGGTGGCGGATATCGACGCGGGGTGAGCGAGTCATCGGCCAGCTTCGACGATCACGATTACGCGCTCGTGCCGGCGTCGCGTCGCAGGGCGGGCACGCCCGTGGAGCGTCGTGCGGGACCTGAAGACGAGTCGCAGGACGTCGCGTCGCTCGCCATCGGGTCGCGCGTGAAGCACCGGAAGTTCGGCAGCGGCACGATTGCGGAGCTCGCGGGCGTCGGCCGCGAGGCCAAGGTCAAAGTCGACTTCGACGACGAGAGCATCGGCCGGAAAACGCTTGTCATCGCGCAGGCGAATCTCGAGCCCGCCCCACCGTTCGACTGACATGGCGCGCGCCGATGCGGTATCGCTCGACGAGGTTCGCCGTGTCGCGGCGCTGGCTCGTCTCGACCTGACCGACGAGCAGGCCCGCGCATTCGCGGCTGACCTGAACGGAATTCTGGAACACATGGCCCTGCTCCAGGAGGTCGAAACCTCCGGAGTCGCCGAATACTCTTCACCCGGCGAAGCCATGCGGCTGCGCGACGACCGGGGTCCGCCGATTCCACTCGCGGATCCGCCGGCGGCTTTCGCCCCGCAGATGCGCGACGGGTTCTTCATCGTGCCGCGCCTCGCGACGCACGGGGGGGAGGACGCCGAGGCGTGACGATGCACCCGACGGCAGCCGAGCTCTCGGCCGCGGCGCGGTCGGGTCAGCGGTCCATCAGAGATCTCACGGCGGACGCGCTGCGCGCGGCAACCGACGCGGACGAGCGCGATGGACTGAACATCTTCATCACGCGCACGGCGGACCGTGCCAATGCGCAATCATTAACGCTGGAAGGGGATCCCGCGCGTCGGGAGTCTGCTCCGCTGTACGGCGTTCCTGTCGCGATCAAGGACAACATTGCGGTGGCCGGAGTGCCGCTGACCTGCGGATCGCGGATTCTCGACGGCTACGTCAGCCCCTTCAGCGCGACCGTCATCGAGCGTCTCGAGGATGCCGGTGCCGTCGTCGTGGGGAAAACGAATCTCGACGAGTTCGGGATGGGCTCGTCCACCGAGCATAGCGCGTATGGTCCGACGCGCAATCCGCTCGCGCCGCAGCGCGTTCCCGGCGGCTCGTCCGGCGGGTCGGCAGCCGCGGTGGCCGCGGGCGTCGTGCCGATTGCGCTGGGTTCGGAGACGGGTGGCTCCGTGCGCCAGCCCGCGGCGTTCTGCGGCATCGTGGGGCTGAAGCCCACCTATGGACGCGTGAGCCGCTACGGTCTCGTTGCGTACGGATCGTCGCTCGACCAGGTCGGCGTGTTCGCGACGAACGTGGCCGATGCGGATCTCGGATTGCGCGTGATCGCGGGGCGAGACGCGCGCGACGCCACCAGCGCCGATGTCCCCCCCCCAGCGCCGGATCCGTGCGCGGAGCCCGAGTCGCTGCGCGGCGTCGTGATCGGAGTGCCGCGCGAATACTTCCCTCCGGATCTGGATCCCGGAATCGCTCGGGCGTGTGAGCGGGCCGTCGATCGGTTGCGCGAGCTGGGCGCCGACGTGCGCGACGTCTCGCTGCCGCATACGTCGCAGGCGATCCCGGCCTACTACATCATCGCTCCCGCGGAAGCGTCCTCGAACCTGGCGCGCTTCGACGGCGTCCGATACGGGATGCGCGGCAATGGCGACGGGGGCCTCGATCGCATGTACGAAGCGACACGCACAGGCGGCTTTGGCGCCGAGGTCACGCGCCGGATCCTGCTGGGGACATACGTGCTGAGCGCGGGCTACTACGACGCCTACTATAGAAAGGCGATGCAGGTCCGGAGGCTGATCGCGGACGACTTCCGACGGGTGTTCGCGAGCGGTGTGCACGCGCTCTTCACGCCCACCACCCCGACGCCGGCATTCCCCTTCGGCGCGAAGAAGAGCCCGTACGAGATGTATCTGAGCGACGTCTTCACCTGCACGGCCAACCTTGCCGGCATCCCGGCGATCTCGTTCCCCAGCGGGCGGCTCGATGGCTTGCCGGTGGGCGGCCAGTTGATGTGCGCGCACTTCGCCGAAGCTCGGATGCTCGCGATCGCGGGAGCGCTCGAGCACCGGCTCGGCGCGGAGGCGCGCGCGTGACCGGGTCAGCCTACGAGATGGTCGTCGGTATAGAGGTTCACGTACAGCTGAAGACGCGGACGAAAATCTTCTGCGCCTGCTCGACGAGCTTCGGTGATCCGCCCAACACGAACGTCTGTCCGGTATGTCTCGGTCTGCCCGGCGCGCTCCCCGTGCTCAACGAGCATGCGGTGAGCCTCGCGATGCGAGCGGCGCTGGCGCTGAACTGCACCGTGAATCGGCAATCGATCTTTGCGCGCAAGAGCTATTTCTATCCCGACCTGCCCAAGGGCTACCAGATCTCGCAGTTCGATCGGCCACTCGCCTCGAATGGTCGACTCCAGATTTCACGGGCGGCGGTTCGCATCGACCGCGTTCACATGGAAGAGGACGCGGGCAAGTCACTGCACGATCGATATCCCGGCATGTCGGCGATCGACCTGAACCGCGCCGGCGTTCCCCTCATCGAGATCGTCAGCGAGCCCGACATCCGCTCCGCCGCGGACGCGGGCGCGTATCTGCGCGCGCTCAAGCAGATCATGGAATTCACCCGTGTCAGCGACGTGAACATGGAGGAAGGCAGCCTGCGCGTGGACGCCAACGTGAGCGCGCGGGCCACGGGAGAGACGCGGCTGGGACAGAAGACCGAGGTCAAGAATCTCAACTCGTTCTCGGCGGTCGAACGCGCCATCCAGGTGGAATTCGACCGGCAGTGTGAGATGCTCGCGCGCGGCGAGCGCGTCGCGCAGCAGACGATGCTCTGGGACGCCTCCGCCGCGCAGGTGCGACCCGCCCGCGCCAAGGAAGGCAGTCATGACTATCGGTATTTCCCCGATCCCGATCTTCCGCCTCTCGTGCTGACGAAAAAGCACGTCAGCCGCGCGCGCGAGCACCTGCCCGAGCTGCCCGCCGAGCGTCGCGCGCGCCTTGCGACGGAGTATGCGCTGAAGGAGTACGACGTCGAGGTGCTGACGTCGTCGGCGGCGCTCGCCGACTACTACGAGTCGGTCGCGCGCGCGCACGGCGACGCGAAGGCGGCGGCCAACTGGGTCATGGGCGAAGTGCTTGCCACGCTGAAAGCCTCGGACGGCGACATCGACACGTTCCCGGTGCGACCCGCCGATCTGGCCACGTTGTTGAACATGGTTCGCGACGGCGTCGTCACGCATACCGCCGCCAAGCAGATCTTTGCGCGCATGCTCGAGGGCGGCGGCACCCCGGCCGACATCGCCGAACATGAAGGACTGCTCAAGGTCTCCGACGACGACTCCCTCACCCGCTGGCTCGAGGAAGCGCTCGCCGACCACCCGAGGGAAGCGCAGCGCTATGCGGCAGGCGAGAAAAAGCTGCAGGGCGTGCTGATCGGAGCCGCGATGAAGAAATCGAACGGCAGCGCCGATCCGGCGCGACTCGCTCAGCTGCTCGCCGAGCGGTTGACCACGTAGATCGGTTCGTCGAGCGACACGGCGAAGGCAAGGCGCGTGCGCGGCATGCTGAAATGCTCGTCCGCGCGTTCGCGCACTTCGTCCGGTCCGCCGGAGCGGAGCGCCTGGCGCCGGACGCGCTTCGCCAGCCGCAGTGGTTGCTCGCCCGACGGATCCAGCTTGAACGGCTCGGCGCGATCGAATCGGCTGAGCAGATCGATGATGTAGTCGAAGGAGCGGACGAGATACGTCTGCACTTCCAGGTCGGCGAGATCCCAGCGGCTGTTCTCCAGCATGACCTGGAAGACACGCTGCCACGATTCGGCGTCCGCGGCGTGCACGATGCCTCGGAAGATCCGGCGATTGGTCGATGTGCTGAAGATCGTGGGACTCAGGATGCGATCGAGGAGCGCATCGGCGTTCCCGTGATCCAGCAGGATCAGATCGCGCGCCTTCCGGCTGGACCGTTCGCCGAGATGGGTCTCGAACCGGCTTTCCCAGTAACTGTGTCCCAGCGACGCCGTCGACGACGTGAGCGCCAGCTGCCGTGGCACGAAGTAGTTGTGCGCGACCGTGTCCGCGGCGAGATGCGCGAGGTATCCGAGCGCGAACGCGCGCAGAGGCTCGTCACGGGCGGCGTCGTGGATCTCGAATCCGACGTTCCACGAGTGACAGTGCCGGCCCGCGGGCGCGTACTTCTTGGCGATGCTGGTGTCGGCCGCGATCGACCCGTACAGGAACTGCTGAGGAAACGCGCGCAGCAGATCGGCGACGACGGTGGGAAGCAGCGATATCGAGCGCAGGATCGCGTCGCCGAGGAAGACGTGCGTCCCCGGCGTCCACGCCCACGCCTCCGCGGGCATGAGCGTGAGCAGCAGGAGGATGACGAGGAGCCTAAATCCCCAGCTTTTTCCGGCGCCGCCGGATCGCCTTGCGCAGATCCTTGAGCTCCGACTCGACGAAATCGTCGATGTGGTCGCGCGCGGCGTCGAAGTAGTCGCGCATCTTCTCTTCGATGGCTTCACGAGGAATACGCTCCCACGCATCTACGCCGCGGTCCCATGCCACTCGGGCTCCGCGTCCGGCCATGCGAGCGCCTTTCTGCGCGACTCGCCACGCTGGCGCGATCGGCCGCCGGCCGGAAGGCCCCGTCCGCATGAGCAGCGTCGTGCCCGCGCCGATCGCCAATCCGACCAGCGCGGCGGTGAGCAGATCGTACTGCGCTTCGCGTGACTCACTCGGGCCGCTGCCGGCGCGAACGGACGCGCGGACGCGCGGCGTCCGGCCGCGTTGTCCCCGTGCTCTGCTGTTCAGCGTCGTGTTCCGGCCGCTCCGCGCGCCATTCGGACTGACGCCGGCCTTCGTCCGCGATCGCGTCGTTGTCCCCCCCCCCCCATCCGTCTCTCTCTCCGTCGTCTCCATCCAGATCCTCCCCGTCCAGGAATACCTCATCTGCGCTGTCGCGCAGGCCGCCGAAGGTCGCGGCGCCGGTGCGGACCCCACGCACCGCTGCCGCCGTGCTGACGAACGCCTGCTCCGCCTCCTGCTGTACCACCTTGAGCAGCGCGTTGAACTCGTTCATGCGCCGTTCCGTCTGCTCCACCGCCTGGTTCAGGCTGCGATTGGCCGACGCGATCGTCGCGTTGACGCGCTGCACGTCGCTACGGATCGACGTCGTGATATAGTCCAGATTGTCCGCCACGTTGCTCGCGTGCCGTGTCAGCGGCGTGACGTCCGCGTACACACGGTCCAGCATCTCGCGCACTTTTCGGAACGTGCGCCAGAACGACCACGCCGCCGGCGCGAGAAACAGCGTCAGAGCGAGAAGCGTGAGCGTCATGACGCCGCTCGCGATCCCGGTCACTGTCTCGAACCAGCCGCGCTCCACGGCGACCTGTTTCATGATCACCGTGTCCGGGAGCGTCGCCACCTGCTGCAGCAACCACACGCCCGAGCGCGTGATGAGTTCTGTCATCGCGATACCGATGTGCAAGTGAAAGGCCAGCGGCCACGGCCATGCGCTTGAATAATACCGAAGTCAGGTGTGCGTGGCTGCGGTGCGCCCATCCCCCAACACCCATCACCCATCACCCATTGTCGCTTTTGTCTTTCCGCTTGACCCTGCGGACCGAGTCCGTCAACCTTCGCCGCCTATGGGCGCACTGCAGTACACCGTCGAAGGCGGACGCAAACTTTCCGGCACCATCCGGCCATCAGGAAACAAGAACGCCGCGCTGCCGATCGTTGCGGCGGCGCTGCTGACGGAGCATCCGGTCACGCTGCAGAACGTGCCGCGCATCCGCGACGTCGAGGTCCTGGTCGAGCTGGTGAAGTCGGTCGGCGTCAGGGTCGAATGGGCGGAGCGGAATTGTCTGAAGATTCACGCAAAGGACATTCGCGCCGCCGAGCTGGATCCGGAGCTGTGCCGCCGCATTCGCGCGTCGATCCTTCTCGCGGCACCGCTGCTATCGCGCGC
>JBOHTL010000008.1:0-10433 GCA_050733735.1 Gemmatimonadaceae bacterium | reverse complement strand
CTCCCCACGTTGCTAACAGCGCGCCCACGAGGCCGCCGAGCAGCGCGAGCGCCAGACTCTCGGTGAGCAGTTGCCGAACAACGCGCCCGCGGCTTGCGCCGAGCGCCGCTCGCAAGGCGATTTCTTTTTGTCGTGACGCCGAGCGCGCCAGCAACAGGTTCGCCACATTCGCGCACGCGATCAGCAACACGAGTCCCACCGCACCCGCGAAGACGATGAGCGCGGGACGCACCGTTCCCACGACCTCATCGTGCATCGTCACCACGTGGGACTGGAAGTTCTGGTTCGTCGCCGGGTATTGCTCCGAAAGCCGCTGCGCGATCGTCGCGATCTCGGCGGAGGCCTGCTCGACGCCGACACCCGGCTCGAGACGCCCAAAGGCGAGCAGATACTCCGATCGCCGATTGCTGTTGGGAGTGTCCATCCGCGCCGGCGCCCAGAGGTCGACGTCGCGGAGAAATCGAAACCCCGGTGGCGCCACGCCGGCGACCGTGTACGGCTGCCCGCTCAGCTGGATGCTCCTGCCGATGACGCCCGGGTCCGACGCGAACTGCCGCTGCCAGAAACCATGCTCGAGCACGACGACGTAGTCGTCGCCCCCGATCTCCTCGTCGGCGTGGAAGGCGCGTCCGAGTATGGGTCGCACGCCGAGTGCGTCGAAGAAGTTCGCGGTGACCCGATCCGCGCGCAGCTGCACCGGTTCGCCGCCGCTCAGGAAGTTGAAGGTCGTGCCGTGCAGCGCCGCCACGTGCTCGAAGCTGGTCGCTTGCGCGCGCCAATCCACGAAGTCGGGCAGTGACAGCGACGTGCGTCCGTAGTTCGGATATTCGCCCCAAAGCATGACGAGCCTGTCGGGCGCGGCATACGGCAGGGGACGCAGCAGAACGCTGTTGACGATCGAGAAGATCGCGCTGTTGGCGCCGATGCCCAGCGCCATGGTGGCGATCGCGGCGATGGCGAACGCCCGGTTGTGCTTCAGCGATCGCAGCGCGAACCGGAGGTCGGACATGAATCCGGTCCAGAGCTCGCGTCGCTGGCGTGCTTCGTTTCGCTCCGCGCGTTCAGACCTCAGGTCTCCACGGATCGTGGCGACGTCGCCGAACGACTGTTCTGCTCTCCGCCGCGCTTCGTGCTCGGGAAGTCCCTGCTCCATGAATTCGCGCGTCCGCATCTCGAGATGGAATGCGAGCTCGTCGTCGACGTCCTTCTTTGCATTCGGCACGACGTCGGAAAGCCGGAAGGATTTCTTGTCCATGGTTCCTCCCCGGTCAAACGGTCGCCAGCGCCCGCGCGACGGCGCCGGAGAATTGCTCCCAGCGCTGTCGCTCCGCGCGGAGATGGGCCCGTCCCTGCGCGGTGAGTGAGTAGTACTTGGCCTGGCGCCCCGTCTCCGATTCGCGCCAGTCCTCGTCGAGCAAGTTCCTGCGTTCCAGGCGATGCAGGGCGGGGTAGAGCACTCCCTCCTGCACGACCAGCACATCGGAGGTCGTCTCGCGAATCCAGCGGCCGATCGCGTAGCCGTGCCGCGGTCCCCAGGTCAGTGCCTTGAGGATGAGGAGCTCGAGCGTGCCAGTGAAGAGATCCGATCCCGCCATTCGTGCCTCGCGTGATGATACCTTGGCCAAATAGGTATCACGGCGCGCACACCTATGTCAACAAGGTGTGTACGAAGGGGACGGCGGTGCGGGTGACTAGGCGGATCTGGATGCTTCAGACGGCAGCACGCGCGCGTGGCAGCCGCAGATCTGCTCGACGCCGTCGGCTTTCATCACGTTCGCGAGGGTCTGTCGCGAATACGTGCAGAGGAGCGAGAACGAATGCCGCGTCGCCAGCTCGTTCCAGAGGTCCTCGACCTTGAGCGCGGCGTCCGCCTTTCCTTCACGCCACAGGATGTCGACCATCTCGCCGTGCGCCCGGATCATGACATACCGGCGGTTGCGGCGCAGTGACTCGAAGATGCGTCCTACGGTGAGGTCGAACAGCTCCGCGTTCGGCTGCCCGCCTTCCATGAACGCGGCGAGCGTTTCACGCGCATCGAGCCACACAGCGTCGCGACCCTCGGTCAGGTCGTCGGGATTGGCGCCGCGAGCGCGCATCGCCTCGCGGTAGCCCTTGCAATGAGCAGCAGTCGCGATGACCACGATCGGCTGTCCGAGCCGCACCCCGGTGGACAGATAATCGGCCACCGATCCGTAGAGGAAGTCATCAGTCTGGTAGAACTGGACGTCGTGCGTTGCGACCCATGCCTGCAGCGAACCGGCAGCGGCCGCGCCCACAGACGTCTCCGAATCCAGACTGGACGATTTCCGATCAGACATTCACGCGAAAGATTGGAGGTGCAATCGCAGTATAAATGGTCTCAGGGCCTGACGCGACTGATTTCCTCGGCGCGCTTCAGCGCGTTGTACGCGTTGACGATGCCACCGGTTGCCGACAAATCAGAGAACGGAACCGGTGCCTCGCTGCCTTCGCCCGGCCGGATCACCTTCACGTCGGCCATCCTGTGGGCGGACTCGAGCACGATCTGCTTCACGTCTGCCGCGGTGAGCGTCGGGTAGTACGACATGACGAGCGCCGCCACACCGGCGACGACCGGCGAGGCCATGCTCGTGCCGCTCTCCTTCTTGTACGTCCCGCCGGGCGCGGTGGACTTGATGTCGTCGCCGGGAGCAAAAATGTCGACGACGCCCTTGCCCCAGTTCGAGAACGTCGCGACGAGCGAATCCTTTCCATGCCATGACGTGGCGCCCACTTCGATCCAGTTGCGGGCGCGACCCGAACCGCCGTAGTACGCGGGGGTGGGGAAGCTCGACGTGGAATCGACGTTTGCCGACTCGTTCCCGGCGGCGTGCACCATCAGGACGCCCTTCGAGTCCGCGTATTTCACCGCGTCGTCCACATACCTCTTGTATGGCGAATACGCCTTCCCGAAGCTCATGTTGATGATGTGCGCGCCGTTGTCCACGGCGTACCGGATGGCATTCGCGATGTCCTTGTCGCGTTCGTCACCGTCGGGAACGGCGCGCAGCGCCATGATCTTCACATTGCGCGCAATGCCACGAACGCCGGCGCTGTCGAGCGCGGCGATGATCCCCGCGACATGGGTGCCGTGCAGCGGCTCGGGACCGGTGACGTTGGGATTGCCGTACCGCTTCACGGACGTGTCCGGATAATTGTCGCCGACGATGGCTCGCGGATCGAACTCCAGGTTGTAGCCGTAGCGCACCTGCGACTCGTACGCCTCCTTGGCGTCGGCGAGCTCCTGCTCGTCGATCCCCATCGACGCGATCTGCAGATAGACGCCGCGCGCCTGCCGCGCCGTGTCGTTCGGCGGCGTGAACGCCTCGACCTTCTCGGCGGTGAGCGTGTCCGTGCCCATGACGCGCTTCAGGTACGGGACGACCTGTCGCATGACGGCGTCGATCTGCGTGACGTTCTGAAGGATTTCGCGCGCTTCGGCGCTCTTGCGCTCGAAGTGCGACTGGATCTCCGCGCACCGCTCCCGCAGATCGGGACGCAGCGAGTCGCGACCAGCCGGCCGTGCGCACTGCGCCGCGAGACGCGTCACTTCGTACGTGTCGTGGTGCACATTCCGGCCGTCGCTGCCTCCGATGAGGTTCCAGCCGCGGAGGTCATCTGCGTAGCCATTGTTGTCGTCGTCGCGGCCGTTGCCGCCGACTTCGTCCGCGTTCGTCCAGAGCTGTGGCCGCAGCTTCGAATGCGTGGTATCCACGCCATTGTCGATGACGGCGACGACGACGGTGCGCGCCGGGCTCTTCCCGGCGAGCAGCTCACGCTCGGCCTTCAGCAGGCTGATGCCAACGTATCCGTCGGTTGCCGGGTCGAGCAGATGCCAGCTGTCAGGCGCCTCGCGAGCGGATGGCGTCGGGGCGGGGGTTTCAGGGGTGGGCGCCGGCTCAGGCGCCGGATCGGTGGCAGGCCACTGGCGCGGGGTGCACGCCGAGAGCGCGACGCTGGTCGCGACGATGAACCAGTTCTTCAGGGACATAGGGCGGAAAGCTAGTCGCGGCGCATCCCCTTCACGATCTTCGCGGTGGTGATCGCCTGGCCCACGTGGCGGTAGGTGTGATCACCGGCGTGCGCGAGGAGGCCAAGGACCGTAGACGGCAGCCGGGCGCGTCCCACCTCACGTCGCTCCAGCAGGGTATCCGGCGACGTGGACCGCAGCTGTCCCAGGGCGCGATCGATCGCCGCGTCATGGTCCGTCGCCAGCTGTCCCGGGCCGCCGACGCTGCCATCCATCGTCTTCTCGGCGGCGAGGACCGCGAGCTGCGCCTCGCTGAGCGAGTGACCGCGCGCATACGTCAGCAGGCGATCCAGGCTTCCCTGTGAATGCCGAACGTGAAATCCAACCGATGCTGCCCCGTGTGGGCGCGTCCACGTCTCCTCCGTGGTGAGGTCGGCCAGCAGCGCGCGGACGTCGTTTCCCGCCTCGACGAGCGCATGAGCCACCGGCTGCAGGTGGTCGGGAACCCCTGAAATTGGTCCCTGGAGCCAGACGGGTCCTGAGGCTTGTGCCATGGTAGTGGAGCGTGGATAGTTTTTTCGTGTTCTTCGCGGAAATATCAGGAATGAGATCCCTGCGTCTTCGACTGGCGGTGTTCCCTGTCAATACCTGCAGGTGGATTTCGGATGCGTCGGAAACCGCGGGTCACGGCGGATAAAGGCGTAACCCAGCCGTGTTTGTTAACGGTGCAACAACCATTGGCTTTGCCTTGCGTTCACAATCCCCGTTGCAGTTCGCGGACTACTCCGCCATCCGCTGTTCCCGGCTTTTTCCGAGATCAACTGGAGATCGTGGAACGCGCGATACCGCCAGCCGAAGTCACGACGAAGCTTCCCGAAATTCCGTGATGAACCCTTGTTCGGACAGTAGCGGCTGAACGATACTGCTTACGGATTCCAATCATGCGAACGATCGACAGACTCGTATTCTGCGCGCTGCTGCTCACCGGTTCGCCGCTTGGCGCCCAGGAGGAGCGGGAGATGTCGCCGGCACAGACCGCCACGCGCCAGGCCCGGGAGCTGGATGTCGAGGGCCGCCACGCGGAGGCACGGGCGATCTATCTGCGACTCATCGACTCGGCGGCGACGCCAGCCGCGCGCGCGGCCGCGCAGCGTCGGATGGCGATGTCCTATGGCTTCGAAGGTGACTGTGCCAACGTCGTGAAGTACGAGGAGATGGTCATCGACTACTGGAAGATGCGCGAAGCGGAAGAACCGCAGAATGCGTTTTATCAGCAGGGTGAGATGGCCAACGAAGCCGCGCGCGTCTGCCTGGACGCTGGCGACATCGATACCGCGGAGCGGACTTACCGGCGGGGCAGTGAGCTCGGCAACAAGGAGCCGGAGCCGCGCACGCACCCCGCGAGTCTATGGGACTACCGGCTGCATCACGCACTGGCCCGCATCGCGGCCCGGCGTGGGAATGCCGAAGAAGCCCGGTGGCACGTCGCGGCGGCCCGCCGCACCCTCGACGCGGACACCGCGATGGCGCGACAGCAGGAGCGGTTCTATCCGTATCTCGTGGGATACGTGGCGCTCTATACCAACGATCTCGCCACCGCCGAGCGCGAGCTGACGCGCACGATCGCGATGCGCGGCAATGATCGCGATCCCTTCATGCACGCGCTGCTGGCGATGACGTACGAAAAGATGAACCAGCCCGCCAAGGCGCGTGAGACCTATCAGAAGGCATACGAGCTGGCGACCGGACACAATCCGCCGGCGGTGTTCACGAGGCCGTTTGCGAGAAAGAAGCTCGGGCTGAGCGCGCCGGAACCGTAACGACATTCTCGGCCGCGTAAGTCGACATCACGCGGCCGGGCCGAGCACGTCCCTATCGGCGAAGCATCTCCACGGGTATCGGATTCCCGGCTCGCTCGCTATCCCAGAAGATCGTCACCACCCACCAGCGCTTGCCGTCGTTGAACAGCTGGATGGAGTTGATGCCGCGGGAGAACGGCGCTGCGTCGGTCGGCGTACGTTTGCTGTCATAGGCGCTGAACACGTGCGCGATGTTGCCGAACTGCTCCGTACGACGGCCGATCTCGCGTTCGAAGAAGCCGCCCCTCTCGAGTTGCGGGCCGATGTTCGTCGCGTATTCCTCGGGCGTGATCGTTCGAATGACGCGCGCGCTGTCCGGACGCCGTCCCGTTGGAATGAGGCGCGCGCCCTGGACGAACAGTGAGCGGAAGCGGTCCCAGTCGCGCTTCTGACCCGCGGATCCGGAGATCACGTCGTACAGCGCCGTGATGATCGCATCGATCGACGCGACATCTTCGGGCTGCGCGGCCGGTCCGCTCGCGGCGGGCGGCGCAGATGGAGGAGCGGCGGCGACGACGCGGGTCGTATACGCGATACCGTCCGGTGATGCACCTACCGTGAAGCTCCCGACGACGCTGCGTGTGTTGAGATCGATGATTGCCACGCGGCCGTCGCGGCTCAGCGACTGGAAGGCATAGCGGCCATCCGGCGTCACGGTGATCCCCTGGGGACCGCCGCCGCTGAAGGTGAGGCGACCGAGCTCACGATGCGTCGCACGATCGAGAAACCGCAGATGCTCGTTGCGCAGATCGGGCAGCAGAACCGTACGCGCGTCCGGGGTGAAGAGGATGCGGTACGGCCAGCCCAGACCTTCGGCGGCGGTCGCGACGTTGCCGTTCGCGACGTTGATGACGCTCACGCGTCCGGTCGCATTGCTGCCCACCCAGACCTCGCGGCCGTCGGGCGTGACGTTGATGGCCTCGGGCTGCTCGGGCACGCTCCAGTTGTGAGTTGCCCGGCCAGCGCGCAAATGCAATGCGGTTACCGTGTTGCTGCCGATGTTCCCGGTGTACGCCATGCTGCCGTCACCTGTCACCGCCACCATGTGAGATCCACGCGAACCGGTAGGAATGGCATGCCGCACGGCGCCGGCGATGACATTCACGGCGACGATGTTTCCGCTCGTCTCGCTGGTGATCACCACCAGGCTGTCGCCCGGGAGAAAGGAGATGCCGTGGGGACGAGTGTATTCGCCAAGGTCGATGGTGCGCGCAACGCGCAGCGCCGGTATGTCGATGACGGTGAGCGTGCGTCCGTCCTGTTGCGCGCCATAGTCGGTGACGACGGCCCATCGGCCGTCGCTCGACAGCACGACTTCGTGCGGGCCGCTGCCTGTCGGAAGGGTTGCGAGGGTGCGTCCGCTGCGGACGTCGATGATCGTGGCGGTCGAGGGCCCCTTGTTCGTGACGACGAGCGTGCCGGTGAGCCCTCCCCCTGGCACCTGCGCGCTTGCGGCGCTCGACGCACCCAGCACCAGCGCGAATACGAGACGTGTGTTCATGCGCGAACAGTACGACGCGGCAGTCGCCGTGGCGAGACGAGCCTGCGGTGTCAGGGACAACCAGGCAGATTTCCGACATGAGCGACGACGACCTGCGCGTATCCGGGATCGCGACCGCCTACCGGCTGTACGACGTGGGCTACGAGATCGATCTCGAGCGAGTGAACGCGCTCCTTGGCGCCGACATCCGCGGACGAAGCGTGCCCGTGCGCGCGGAAGGCAGGGCGTTCGAGATCCGGCAGCCACCGCTCTCCGCGACGCTTGGGGAGCGCGATGTCCAGGTGGACGGCCGCCCGTACCGCGCCGTGTTCGGTGCCCGTTTCTTCGATTTTGGCGTCTGCTCGCTGCGACTCACGGTGACCGCGACCGCGCCGTGCAGCTGGGAGGAGTTCATCGCCTTCGGCACGGCATTCGATGCCAGCGCGGTGCTCGCGCCCTTGTTCCAGAACGAGCTGGACGTCCTGCTCGAGCGTGTGCGACCGGCCATCGAGCGCCCGCGGCTCGCGCCCGTGGTGGAGGACTACGTGGTCTTTCGGCTGCATTCGATCGAGCAGGGCGGAACGCCGGTGCTCGGATCCGAGGCGCTCGGCGACGATCACCTCGTTCCACTCCTGCTCGGCGAGCAGCGCCGCCTCGCGTCGCCCGCGCGACGCGAGTTGCTTGGCAATCGCTTCTCCTACTACGCGGACGATCTGGCGGTGCTCACCTGGGACAACGCGCTCGTCGTCGAGCCACGCGCCGACGACCAGGACGTGGAGCTCGTCCTGGAGTTCGCGAACGCGCAGTTGCTGGAGTTGCGCGTGTACGACGCGCTTCTCGACAGCGAGCTGCCCGCGCTGTACGACCGGATTGCTGCGACTCGGCGTCGGCTGCAGCTGAGCCGCACCTTTCGCGGCCTTCTCGGCTCCGTGCAGGCGCGCGTGGCCGATGTGACGGAGATCGTAGAGCGCGCAGAGAATGCCTTCAAGGTGACCGACGACGTCTACCTTGCCCGAATCTACGAGAAGGCCCTCGAGCTGTTCCGCGAGCGCAGCTGGCGCAGCGGCATCAGCCGGAAACTCGCGATCTTTCGTGAGACGTATGAGATGCTCAACGGCGAGGCGCAGGCCGCGCGCGCTGAGTTGCTGGAACTCGCCATCGTGCTATTGATCGTCTTCGAGATCGTGCTCAGCTTCATCAGGTGATACTCATGAACCATGCAGTTCGGGCAGTAGCGATAACCGCGCTCGCCGCCATCACGTTGGCGTGTGGTGCCAAAATGGGGGCACGTCCGCGCGCCGAGGCGGCAACGATCGCCGTGGAAAACCAGGCGTTCGCCGACATGACGGTGTACGTGCGGGACACCGGCGGCGGTCGCCGCCGTCTGGGAACCGCGACCGGTCTGAGCACCACCGTCCTCACGATTCCGGCGGCGCTCGTCGGTAATGGTCGTGAGTTGCACTTCGAGGTCGATCCCATCGGGAGCCAGCGCACGTCGCTGAGCAACAGCCTGTACGTGACGCCGGGGGATCAGGTCCGCATGGTGATCCCGCCAGCCTAGTTCTTCACGTCAGCGCGGCAGCTCCGCGATGACTTCCGTGCCGAAGGAACCGTCCAGGAGAAAGTCGACGGCGAGCTGACCAACCAGCTCCGGACTTCGGAGTGCCCCATCGCGCTTCATCTCGACGAAACGCTCTTTTTCCGGAAAGCGATCGGGCGTGGTTGCGCGGATCTCCGCCTGCATCTCGGTATCGATGACCCCGGGCGCGAGGCTGCAGATACGCAGCTTCGGCGTGCCATCCTTTTCGACTGCGCGCGCGTGATGATCGAGCGCCGCTTTCGTGGCGCAGTAGACGCTCCATCCGGCGTATGCCTTGCGTCCCGCGCCGCTCGAGATGTGGAGAATGCGCCTGTCGTCGCTGCGCTTCGTGGCCTGCACGAATGCCGCCGACAAGGTGAGCGCGGCGCCGACATTCACGGATGTCGCGCGCCAGACGGCGATGGGATCCTGTTTCTCGAGAGGCCCGATCGGTTGCAGGAGCCCTGCGTTGTTGACGAGAATCGCGGTGCTCGCGCCGCCGAAGAACCGCTGGAGCGCTCCGCTCGACAACCATTGACCGGTAGCGTCGGCGTCGGCGAGATCGACCTGCTTTTCCTCGAGCGTGTCGTTGAAGCGCGACGCCAGCGCCGTGTTGGCGCCTCGCGAGACGCCAAGCACTGGAATGCCGCGTTCGAGCAGCGCGATCGCAATTGCTTCACCCAGGCCGCGAGAATGTCCCGTGATGATCGCCTTGATGCCAGTCGCCATGGCGCGGAATCAAACTGGAGAGGTTTGAAGGTTTCAAGGTTTGAACGTTTGAACCCAGAATCGCTGAAACGCTGAAACGCTGAAACTCCTGAGCCTCTAATCTGTTGCGACGTATTGGTGCGACGGGTCCGGCACGTGCGAGACGTTTACGTCCAGCGACAGCCGGTAGCCCATCCACCTCTGTATGACGTCCAGCTCACCCTGCCAGACCGCGGCGAACGAGTGTCCCACCTCGCCCGGCCGCTTGTCGGGAGTGAAGTCGCGCCCGCCGGCGACCCAGAACGGCGGCTCCTCGGCGATTCCCGCTCCGGCGTACACCGTCTTCACATCGAGATAGATGATCGCCGCATTTCGCGTGTGTGCGTAGAAGCCCGGGCGGTACCGTCCGTCCGCGAGCACATGCGACGTCCATGCGCGGTAGTACTCGCGCATTCTCTTTGGCGTCGCCTGCATGCGCTCGATGTCCAGGAAGATCACGGTGCCGCGGGGGAATCCCTCGTCCTGCGTCCGGGCGATGGCGTCCCGCGCTTCCATGACGCCTCGAGCGGCGTTCACAAGCTGGGCATTGCACTCATCGATCGGCCGCTGGCGAGGATCCACTTTCACGCGCACGGGCACACGAACGCTGCGCCTCACCGCAACCTTGCGGGTGACGTAGCGGGCCACACGCCGGCCGTTCACGCGACGGTAGACCTTCACGCGCTTGCTGATGTACTTCGTCCGGCGCACAGTACGGTACGTGGTCTCGACGCCGGTAGGCGTGCGATCCCAGGTCTGCTGGCCGACGTAGATGACGGC
>JBOHTL010000007.1:0-3173 GCA_050733735.1 Gemmatimonadaceae bacterium | reverse complement strand
GCGAGCGCCACGACCAGGACCAGGCGAACCCACACGGCCAGCGCGCCGCTGCGCACTTTTTTCTGATCCTTTGCCTGGCGGTCCGCCGCCTTGCGCGCATTGTCGAGGCGAATGATGGGATCGGCCGATCCGCCCTCGAACTCACGCTCGATGCGCTTCAGCTCGCGATCCCAGTCGGTCTGGCCCATGACAGATCTACGATGGCTCTCAGTGTGTCGCGCGCCAGTGCCAGCCGTCACAATGGCGCGGGCGTCGGAACGCGCCTCTCTCTGTAAAAACGATGATGCACCGCCGGCGGCAACAGCGAGGATGAAGCCTGATGCCTCTCGTCGCCGCCGCTGTGATGGCGTACACCGCCGGATTGCTCGCCGGGTTCAACGCCTTGCCACTCGCCATGCTCGCGGCGGCGGTGTTGACCATTCATTTCGGCGCAGACCGGCCTCGCGAGCGCCTGGCGCTCGCTGCCCTCTGCGCCGCGGGCGTCGCACTCGGCCATTCCGGTCGCGCCGGCGCGCACAGCTGTAGCCAGCGGCTCCTGAACGCCGGGGGCGGTCAGATACGGCTTCACGCCGCCGCAGCGCCCGGAGCCTTCGTCGGCGGCGAGGCACTGTGTGGAGCGCGGGTCCACATGGCCATTACAAGCGGACGCGCAGTGGAAGGAAGCACGGTCATCGTGCGCGGCGACGCGGTTGCGTCCCGCCCGGGCATTCTGATCACGAACGCCGCCGTGCAGTTGCGCGACTCGCCTGGCATCCTGACACGCTGGCGCGCGGCCATCGGTCGCGGCATCGATGCGAAGTTCGCCGAGCACGCCCCGCTCGTGCGCGCGCTGCTCATCGCGGACATGCGCGACCTCTCGCCCGCCGTACGCGAGCGCTTCGCGTCATCCGGGTTGTCGCACATGCTTTCCGTCTCCGGGCTGCACGTGGGGCTGATCGCCGTCGCAGTCTCGCTGGTCGCTCAGATCGCAGGGTTGCAGCGACGGCGGGCGGACGCGTTCGTGATCGCCCTGACGACGCTGTACGTCGCGGTCATCGGCGCCCCGCTGCCGGCGGTGCGGGCCGCGACGATGCTCGCTGTCGTCTCGCTCAGCGTCGCGGCACAGCGACCCACCTCGGTGTGGGCGGTGCTCGCCGTCAGTGCGCTCGTTCCGCTGCTGGAGCCTGCCTCTGCGACGGACCTGGGCTTTCAGCTCAGCATGGTGGGGATGGTCGCACTGGTCGCGTCAGGCGTATTGGCGAACCGCGTCTCGTGGCTTCGCGCGCCGGGATGGCGTGGTGCGCTGCTCCGCGGGCTCGTCACCTCCACGATGGCGACGCTGCTCACCGCGCCGCTGGTGGCGGCGACGTTCGGAAGAATCAGCTTCGTCGCGCCGCTGACCAACGTGGTCGCGTCGCCTGTCATGGCGGTGCTGCAACCGATGCTGTTTCTGGTCGTGCTTCTCCTGCCGCTGGAACCCGCGGCCCGGTTCGTCGCTGACGCGACATATCCGCTGATCGTCGCCATCGATCGCGTTGCCGTCGCCGGTGCCGCGCTCCCTGGATCAGCGGTTCCCGTGGTGGCCGACGACGTCGCCATGCTGCTCTCTTATGCCGCCGCGGTGGCGTTCGTGCTGGCGTGCGTCGTTCGAGTCCCGATCCGGCCCCTGCTGGTCGCGACCGGCTGCATCGCTCTGCTGGCCTGGCGGCCGCTGTTCTCCGCGGGCGCGGGAGAGGGATGGGCCGAGCTGCACATGATCGACGTCGGGCAGGGAGACGCGATCGCTCTGCGCACGAGTCAGGGCAGATGGGTGCTCTTCGACGCGGGACGCGACTGGAAGAGTGGCGACGCGGGGCGGCGTGATGTCATTCCATACATGGCGGAGCGCGGCGGGAACCTCGTCGGATTCGTGCTCTCTCATCCACACGCCGATCACGTCGGCGGCGCGGCAAGCGTGATCCAGGCGCTGCATCCGCAATGGTACGTCGACCCGGGATATGCGGGCGGCACTCCATCGTACCGCAAGTCGCTCCTTGCTGCCCGCGATGCGAATGTCGCATGGCGACGCGTGCGCCCTGGCGATTCGCTCAGGGTCGACGACGCCACGGTCACCTTTCTCGCTCCGGATTCCGCATGGGCGGACTCGCTTCGCGACCCGAACGACGCCAGCACAGTTGCCCGCATCCGCATCGGCGCGGTGACCTTCCTCCTGGCTGGCGACGCGGAGCGCGACGAGGAAAACTGGCTCGTCCGAAATCAGCACGCGCTGCTGGACGTCGATGTGCTCAAGGTGGCGCACCACGGCAGCCGCACCAGCAGCACCGCGGCCTTCCTGCGGGCCGTCACTCCGCGTCTCGCGCTCGTATCGGTCGGCGCGGGCAACGTGTACAAACATCCCAGCGACGAGGTCATCCGGTCGCTGGCCGCGCACGGGGCGCTGGTGCTGCGAACGGACCGCCATGGCTCCGTGGTCGTGCGGACGAACGGCACGGAAATCGAGGTCCAAACGAACGGCGAACGCTGGTTTCTGCATTGACACACTTGCACTTACCTTTCACCGCCAGGCAGTTTAGAACGTCTCGAATCCGGGCTGACCGTGCTGCAGAACAAAGCGACATCCGTCGTCACCATAGAGCGGTTCATCATCGAGCAGGAGCGGTTGCATCCCGAAGCGACCGGTCAGCTTTCGGGCATTCTGTACGACGTTGCGCTGGCCGCGAAGATGATCGCGAACAAGGTCCGCAGCGCGGGGCTTGCCGACATTCTCGGGTCCGCCGAGAACGAGAACGTACAGGGCGAGGTGCAGCAGAAGCTCGACGTCTTCGCCAACGAGACGATCATCAAGGCGATGGACCACAGCGGCCGGCTCTGTGGCATGGCATCGGAGGAGGAAGCGGGGATCATCCCGATTCCCGACAAGTTCCGCTGCGGCAAGTACTGTCTGATGTTCGATCCGCTCGACGGGTCCTCGAACATCGACGTCAACGTTCCCGTGGGAACGATCTTCTCGATCGTGCAGAAGATCACGCGCGGCAAGCACGCGGAGGAGGAGGATTTCCTCCAGCCCGGCCGGCGCCAGGTGGCCGCGGGCTACGTGATCTACGGCTCGAGCACCATGCTGGTGTACACCACGGGACAGGGCGCGCATGGGTTCACGCTCGATCCGTCGATCGGCGAGTTCCTGCTCTCGCACC
>JBOHTL010000006.1:0-1796 GCA_050733735.1 Gemmatimonadaceae bacterium | reverse complement strand
GCGTGGCAGTGGACAGGAATGGCGTCATCTACGGCGCCGAGGTCGGACCACGGGCACTCAAGCGGTATGTGAGGAGACCATGATCGTTTCATTCAAGCTGAACGGCCAGGCGAAAACCGTCGACGCTCCCGCCGACATGCCGCTGCTGTGGGTGCTGCGCGACGTGCTCGACATGAAGGGCACGAAGTTCGGATGCGGCATCGCGCAGTGCGGCGCGTGCACGGTGCACATCAACGGGACGCCGACGCGGTCGTGCAGCCGGCCGATGAGCCGCGTCCAGGGCACCGAGGTCACGACCATCGAAGGGCTGTCGCCGGACGGGTCGCATCCGCTGCAGGTCGCGTGGCAGGAGATCGACGTCCCGCAGTGCGGATACTGTCAGTCGGGGCAGATCATGAGCGCCGCGGCGCTGCTCAAGCGGAACCCGAAGCCGACGGACGCGGACATCGACGCCGCGATGAGCGGCAACATCTGTCGCTGCGCGACATACATCCGCATTCGCAAGGCGATCCACAAGGCCGCGGCGGCTCCGGTGCAGGCCGGCTCCACGCGTCCCGGTGAAGGCGAGAGGGACTGAGCCATGACAACGACAACCTCACGGCGTGACTTCCTGCGCGTCACGGGCATCGTGGGCGGCGGACTGCTGTTCGCCACGTACCTCGACGCGCTCGAGACCACGAGCAGCGTCCTCGCGCCCACCGCGACGGATTTCGTGCCGAACGCGTTCATTCGCCTGACGCCGGACGGCGTCGTCACGATCGTCGCGAAGAATCCGGAAGTGGGTCAGGGCGTGAAGAACATGCTCCCGATGCTGATCGCGGAAGAACTGGACGTCGACTGGGACAAGGTCCGCATCGAGCAGGCCAGCTACGATCCGGTGAAGTTCGACCCGCGCGTGTATGCGTCGCAGAGCGTGGGCGGCAGCACGGCGACGCCGAACCACTGGATGCCGATGCGACGTGTCGGCGCGGTGGCCCGCGCGATGCTCGCCACGGCAGCGGCGCAAACCTGGAACGTCCCCGTGTCGGAGGTCGAGACCCGGTCGGGCGTGGCGCATCACCGCGCCAGCGGCCGCCAGTTGAAGTACACGGAGCTGTTCGACGGCGCTGCGGCAATTCCCGCCCCCGCGCTCGACTCCGTGACGCTCAAGGAGCCGAAGGACTTCCGCATCATCGGCAACAGCACGACGGGCGTCGACATTCCCGCGATCGTGACCGGCAGGCCGCTCTACGGCATCGACGTGACGCGTCCGGGGATGCAGTACGCCGTGTACGTGAAGTGTCCGGTGTTCGGCGGGAAGGCGGTGAGCGCCAATCTCGACGAGATCAAACGCGAGCCGGGGGTACGTCATGCCTTCATCATCGGCCCGGCGGCGAACACGCCGCTGGACGGCCTGCTGGGCGGCGTCGCGATCGTCGCCGACAGCTGGTGGCTCGCACAGAACGCGCGGAAGAAGCTGAACGTCACATGGGACGAGGGCGAGACGGCGTCGCAGGGAAGCACCGCTTTCGCGGCCCGCGCCGCGGAACTGGCAAAGCAGGCCCCAAGCCGCATGCTGCGCAGCGACGGCGACGCGGACGCCGCGCTCGGCCGCGCCGCGAAAGTCCTCGAGCGGGAGTACTACTATCCGTTCCTCGCCCACGCCGCGCTCGAGCCGATGACGACGACGGCGCACTGGCAGAACGGGAAGATGGAGATCTGGTCGTCGACGCAGAACGGCGGCGGTCGTGGACTCACCGCGCAACTGCTCGAAATCCCCGAGAACGACATCACGATCCACTTCATGCGCGTCGGCG
>JBOHTL010000005.1:0-11108 GCA_050733735.1 Gemmatimonadaceae bacterium | reverse complement strand
GAAGCGTTGAGTCGCCTGGCGGTGCTGGACTCGGCGGTGCGTCTGGCGCACGACTCCACCTTCCTTCGCTTCCGTTTCCTGCGCGCCAAGGCACTCATAGGATCAGGCGACGACGACGCAGGCTGCGATCTGCTGTACGACATTGAAGGCCGACTCGACCAATCCGCTAGACTAGCTGACGCCGGCCGATTTCTCATTACTGCGTGCAGGAACCGTGAGCCCGCGTGACTTCTCCTTCAACGAGCACCAGTAACCCGATGACGCAACCCGAACACAACGAGATCGTCGTTCACGTGTTCGGGCGCACGGACGTGGGACGCACGCGCGAGCACAACGAAGACGCGTTCGTGGTCGTGGATCTCAGCACCAACGATGCATCACTGCAGCCCAGCGTTCGCCAGCACAAGCTCGGCGTGAAGGGGTCGCTCTTCATGGTCGCCGACGGCATGGGCGGTGCGGCCGCGGGCGAGATCGCGAGCCAGATGGCGACGGAGATCGTCCTCAGGGAATTCCGCGAGCACTGGCTCCCGCTGCAGGAGTCGACGACCGAGGCTTTCGCGCGCGTGCTCAAACGCGCGGTGCAGAACGCCAACCAGCAGATCCACGGCTACGCGTCGTCGCACCAGGAGTTCCGCGGCATGGGCACGACGGCGACGATCGCCGGGCTGCTGGCGGACACGCTCTTTCTCGCACAGGTCGGCGACAGCCGCGGGTACCTCGTCCGCAACGGCGTGGCCAAGCAGATCACGAAAGATCAGTCGCTCATGCAGAAGCTGATCGAGGCGGGCGAGCTGACCGAGGAAGAGGCCGCGCAGAGCGAGCGCCGCAACATCATCCTGCAGGCGCTGGGGCCCGAGCCGGCGATCAAGGTCGACCTGACCCACCAGCGTCTGCGCCGCGGCGATACGCTGGTGCTCTGCAGCGATGGATTGTCCGGACAGGTGACGAAGGACGACATCGCGCGCGTCGTCGCCGAAGAGAAGGACCTCGTGCAGGCGTGCCGTCGTCTCATCGAGATGGCGAACAACGCCGGCGGCCCCGACAACATCACCGTCATCATCGCGCGCTTCGACGGCGTCGGACTGAACGACATCGAGGTCGAAGGGGACGAGGTGCGACACCGGCCCTTCCCGCTCAGCGATGCTATGCCGACGCCGGCCTCCGTGGACCTCGACGCGCCGACGCAGCCGCTGCGTCGCTCCGCTCCGGCGACGCCGACCGCGACGCTCGCCACACCGCCGGCCCCGCCGGCAGGCGCTCGCACCACCCCAGTGGTCACCGATGCCATGACCGCGGACGGCGTCGTGACGCCGGGCACGGACGAATCCGAGGTGCCGACATTGGAAGTACTGGACCTGTCCAGGGTTCCCTCGCCGCCAACCGCAGCGCCCGCGCGACGTTCGCGCGGAATGGCGATCGCCCTCATCCTCCTTGCTCTGATGATCGCCTTCGGCGCGTGGTACGCCGTACAGACCGTCAGGAAAGTGCAACCCGAGCCAACGCCGGCCACGCCAGCGCAATAGCGCATGGCCATCGAAATCAGGATTCTGAGCGGCGCACTGCGGGGGCAGGTCAAACGCTTCGACAAGAGCCCGGTGGTGATCGGACGACAGGGAGACAGCGATCTCCGTTTCGATCCGGAGAAGGATCTCGATGTCTCGGGCCGGCACGCGGAGATCCATGCCATCCAGGGGCGCTATGCCCTGCACGATCTGCACAGCACCAACGGGACGATGGTGAACGGGATGCGGCTCGACGCCGGCGCCAGCATCGAGATCAAGCAAGGCGACAGGCTGCGCTTCGGCGCGAAGGGCCCTGAAGCTGACTTTCAGGTGGTCGCCGCGATCCAGGCCAATGTGCCGAGCACCGAAGTGCGCATCGCGATGGCGGTGAACAAGCAGACCGCCGGTCTCCGGCGGCTGATGGCGGCGGGGCTCGCGATCGTCGTGATCGGAGGCGGCTCCGCGCTGTACTACACGAATCGCGACATGGCGCGTCGCGACGAGGAGCTCGCCCGGCTGCTCGCGACAAACGACTCGATGCGGGTGCAGCTCCAGGGCCCGCTCGCGCGCTCCGGCGACACGACGCTGATGAGCAACATGCAGGAGCGCATGGCCACGCTGCGCGCCCGCTACGACAGCGCCGACACCGACGTCGCGCGCGCCCAGATCCGCACCGAGATCCACGCGACAGAGCAGCAGTTGCGGCGCATGGTCCAGATGGATCTGCCGACGATCTTCGCGCGCAACAAGAACGCCGTGGCGATCATGATGACCGACTTCGGGCCGGGAAAAGTGTTCTCAGGCTCGGCGTTCGGCATCACGCGCGAAGGACTGCTCGTCACGAACAAGCACAACGTCGTCGACCCGGAAACCGGCACGCGCGCGCGGCGGCTGGCGGTGAAGTTCACCGATACGCGCGACTGGCTGCCGGCGCGCATCGTGCGCTACAGCGAGACCGACGAGCTGGCGCTGATCCAGATGGAGCGTCAGGGACTGTACCCCGTCGTCGAAGGCGTCAGCGGCGCGGGCGGCGAGTCCGCCGAAGGCATGGGCGTGGCGATCATCGGCTATCCGTCGGGAACCGACACGCCGATGGAAGGCACGGGCAACGACTTCATGGCGAAGTCGACGCTCACGACGGGCACGGTGAGCAAGAACACGTCGAATGTGCTGCAGATCGACTCGTTCGCGACGCACGGCTCCAGCGGCAGCCCCGTGTTCGGCGGCAGCGGTCGCGTGATCGGCGTGGTGTTCGGCGGCGACCGCAACGCCGGTGGGCGGATCGTGTACGCGGTGCCCGCTCAGCGGCTCGCAGAGTTCATTCCCGAAGAGTACAGGGCGATCATCCGCGATTAGGACGGTTCTCGGCCGAACGCAGTTCTAGTTCCGGGTGATCGCGTACCAGATCACGTAGAGCCACGACAGGATGCCGTGGAGGATCGCCCAGAGGATGGAGTGGTTCACGCTCCAGGAGATCGCGATCGCGAGCGCGCTGCCGAGACTGACGCCCGACTTCACGACCTTTTTCACGACGATGCGTTCGCGCGCGACGGGTTCGCCTTCGTAGACTGGGCCGGACACTGTGACGATGTTTGAGAGGTTTGAAAGAGGTTTTGGAGTTTCCTAGTTTCGGGTCGTCCTTCCCAGCACCCGATTCGCCGGCGCCAGCTTGCCAAGTATCCGCGGCCCCCTGGCACCGGTTGCCGAGGGGACGTTCCCCGAGACGCCCTGCACGAACAGCTTCGCGAGCAGCGCGAAAGCAACCGCCTCCTTCGCTTCACCATCGAAGAATACCTCGTCGAACTGGCGCACCGTCTTCGGCGCCACGGCATCCGAGATCATCCGAACCAGTGTGGCGTTCTTCGCGCCGCCGCCGGAAACGAGCACTTCGTCGGCTGGCTCCGGCATGAATCGCCGATAGGCGTCCGCGATGCTGCGCGCCGTCAGCGCGGTCGCCGTCGCAATGATGTCTTCGTCGCTGCACGTCGGCGTTGTCGTGCGGCAGCGTTCGATGAGCCGCGCGACGTATTCGGGAGTGAACAGCTCGCGCCCCGTGGATTTCGGCGGCGGCGCCGCGAAATACGGGTGCGCGAGGAGCTCGTCGATGACGCCGTCGATCGGCGATCCGGCTCGCGCGAGCGTGCCGTCCTTGTCGTAGCGTTGTCCGGGGCGAAGCGCGCGAACGACCGCGTCGAGGACGCCGACGCCAGGACCGGTGTCGAACGCGCGCACCGCCGACAGCGCGCCACCGGGAGGAACGACCGTCACGTTGCCGATGCCCCCGATGTTCTGCAGCGCGCGCCAACGATTCGATGCGAACAGGAGCGCGTCGGCGATCGGCACGAGCGGGGCTCCCTGTCCACCGGCGGCGACGTCGCGCACCCGCAGGTCGCTCACGACATCGATGCCGATCCGCTCGGCGATCACAGCCGACTCGCCGATCTGCCAGGTGGAATGCGGCGCCTCGTGCCATACGGTCTGGCCATGTGAGCCGATGGCGCGGATCTCGTCGGTCGGGACGCCGGACTCCACGATCGCGGCCAGCGCGGCATCAGCCAGCCAGTTGCCCAGGTCGAACGCGAGACGACAGTACTCCCGCGCGGTCGCGCCCTGCATCGCCGCGAGGAGCCGCTTGCGCTGCTCGCTGTCGTACTCCTTGACGTCGAAGGCGAGCAGCTCGAGGCCGAGCGATCCGCCGGAGGATCCCGGCTCGGTAAAACGAACGACGCACGCCGAGATGCCGTCGAGCGACGTCCCCGACATGAGGCCGACGAATGTCGCGTCTCTCATTGCACGGGCGGCGGGCTGCGGCCGATCGCCCTGCGGATGATGCCTCCCGCCGCCTCGAGCGCGTGCTCCGCTTCCGGTTTGTTCGCGTTCAGAAAATGCATCACGATCGCAATCTTCACGACGCCGCCCGCGCGCTCGATGAGATCCTGCGCGTCGCCGCGATCGATGTCACACACTTCCATCACAATGCGCGCGCTCCGATCGCGCAGCTTCTCGTTCGTTGCGCGCAGGTCGACCATCAGGTTGCCGAACGTCTTGCCGAGCCGGATCATCGCGCCGGTCGTGATCGCGTTGAGCACGAGCTTCGTGGCGGTGCCGGCCTTCATGCGGGTGGACCCGGTGACGACTTCGGGTCCGGTGATCGGCAGGATCAGGATCTCGGCCGCCGCAACGGTCTCCGGTGGGGGCGGCGAGCAGGCGACGAGGGCGGTGCGCGCGCCAACCGAACGCGCGTGCTCCAACGCGCGACGCACGTACGGCGTGGTCCCGGACGCCGCGATGCCGATGACGAAATCGGCGGAGCTGACGCGCCGTTCGTCGAGGTCGCGCACGGCGTTCTCGATCGTGTCCTCGGCGCCCTCCTGCGAGCGCGTGAGCGCCGCGTATCCACCGGCGATGATTCCCTGCACCATCTCGGGATCTGTGCCGTACGTCGGCGGCATCTCCGAGGCGTCGAGCACGCCGAGTCGACCGGACGTCCCCGCGCCGACGTAGATCAGGCGGCCGCCCTTCCGAAACGTGGCTTCGGCGACCTCCATCGCGCGCGCGATCTGTTCGCGCTGGCCATGGACGACGTCGGGAATGCGCTTGTCCTCGGCGGCCATGAGATCGACGATCTCGAGCGGCGACGCGAGATCGATGTCCGCGGTTCGCGGGTTGCGATGCTCCGTGATACGCGGATCACGCGCGCCCGGCTGTGTCGCTTTCTTCTTGCTAGGGCCCAAGCGGAAACTCTGGAGTGGTTGCCGGGTTCAACAGTGGATTCTGGTGCCCAAGCGCTGGGCTAAGTTATCGGGCGCCGAACTTTGATGGCAAGGATGCAGATGACTTCAGGACTGTTACGGGTCGCCGTGGCGCTGCTCATCGTGAGCGCCGTCACCGTGGACGCCCAGATCATCGATTCGAGGCGCGCCGGCGCGGGAGAGCCGATCGCCTGGACATCGCTGTCCGTGGGATGGCTGCAGCACGGTGGCTTGTGCGATCCGGACTCGAACTCGTGCTGGGGATTCGGCGACGCTCCTCAGTTTCGCGCGTCCCTCGACCTGCCGCTGGGCCGCGGCGCCACTGTCGGCGTCGTCGGAACGACTGCGAGGGTTCCGCTGCGGTACGACGGCGGTCTGCTCGGCGGCTGCAACGGCTGCGATGCCGACGCAAACGTCAGCCAGATCTTCGCCAACCTGCACATCGGAGGGAACAGCGGGTTTCATCAGGTGATCGACGTGAATGCGGGAATGACGTTTTTCTCCAACTTCCGGAGGACGACCGGCGAGAAGCTCGATCCTGATGGGATCGTCTCCGCGTTCGCCTTCGACCTCGGCTACGGATTCGGATACGCATTGTCGCCGCGATTCCGGATCATGCTGATCCGCGACTGGGGACTCGTGATTCACAAGCGCATTCCGGGGCAGACCAACAACACGGCGAATCAGCAAACAACGCGAATCGGAGTGAGGTACGGTCTCGGATCGCGAAGGCGAGGATTCTAGCGGGACGGCTTTAGCTTTCGGCCATGCGCATTCTCGCAATCGTCGCGCTTCTCACGGTTGGCTGTCGGCCGGGGACGCCGTCGCCTCGGGTCGCCATTCCCGATGAGTGGCCGTACCAGTCGCGCGTCGCGGAGGCGCGTGGTGAGAATGGGATGGTCACCTCCGACGCTCCGCTCGCGAGCCGGGCCGGCGTCGAGGTTCTGAAGGCGGGAGGGAACGCGGTCGACGCGGCCGTGGCGGTGGGATTCGCGCTTGCCGTCGTTTACCCTGAAGCCGGCAACCTGGGAGGCGGCGGATTCGCGCTCGTCCGCATGGCGGACGGTCGCGTGGCGGCCATCGACTACCGCGAGATGGCGCCGTTGGCCGCGACGCGCACGATGTTTCTCGACGACAGCGGGCGCGCGACGCGGGCGAGCGTCGTCGGGCCGCTCGCATCGGGCGTCCCCGGCGCCGTCGCGGGGATGGTCGAGACGCAGCAGCGATTCGGCCGTCTCACGCTTGCGCAGGTGCTCGCGCCGGCCATTCGTGTCGCCGAGGAAGGGTTCGCGGTCGACTCGCTGCTCGCGCGCTCGCTCGACGAATATTCGGAGCTCATCGGCCGCTTCGAGGGCCGCGCGGTGTTTCTCCCTGGCGGACAACCGCTCGCGCGTGGATCGGTGCTGCGTCAGCCCGCGTTGGCGCGGACGCTGCGCGCCATCGCTGACAGTGGCGCGGCCGCCTTCTATACCGGTGGCGTCGCGCGCCTGATCGCGGAGGATCTCCGCGCCGCAGGCAGCATCATTACCGCCGAGGATCTCGCGCGCTACAAGGCGGAAGTGCGCGAGCCGATCCGTGCGACATACCGCGGACACACGCTGCTCACCATGCCGCCGCCGTCGTCCGGGGTGACGATGGTACAGATCCTCAACATTCTCGAAGGGTTCAATCCGCTTCCTGCCTTCGGCAGCGCCCGGCGCGCCCACCTGCTGGCGTCCGCGATGCAACGCGCGTTCGTCGATCGCAATCGCTCGCTCGCCGACCCGGCGTTCGCGCGCGTGCCCGTGGACCATCTCGCCGACAAGAGCTACGCCGCGCTGCTGCGCGCCAGCATCGGCGCTCGCGCGACACCGACGCCGGCCGTGACGGCCACGATGACAGAAGGGGCGCACACGACGCACTACGCCGTCGTCGACTCCGCGGGGAACGCCGTGTCGACGACCACGACGATCAACGATCTCTACGGCTCCGGTGTATATCTGCCGAACGCCGGGTTCTTCATGAACGACGAGATGGACGATTTCACCGCGAACCCGGGACAGCCGAATCTCTTCGGGCTGGTGCAGGGGGAACAGAATGCCATCGAGCCCGGCAAGCGGATGCTCAGCTCCATGATTCCGACCATCGTGCTCGATCGCGCCGGCCGACCGCTGCTGCTCGTGGGCGCGCGCGGCGGACCGAGGATCATCACGAGCGTGACGCAGACCATCGTCAACGTGATCGATCACCGGATGTCGCTGCCAGATGCGATCAACGCGCCGCGCGTGCATCACCAGGCGCTTCCCGACACCATCCGTTATGAAGCGGGCGGTCTCACCCCGGTTCTCCTCGACTCACTGCGGCTGCTGGGCTACGGCCTGCGCGAGATGGGGAACATCGGGTCAGTAAACGGGATCATGCGGATCGGATCCGAATGGGTCGGATATGCGGATCCGCGCTCCGGCGGGCGTCCTTTCGGCTACTGAATGAGCGTTTCAGCGTTTCAGCGTTTCAGCGTTTCAGCGTTTCAGCGTTTGAGCGTCGGGGGAGTATCGCGCTGTACTCTTCAAACCCTCATCCCCTTGACGTTGAAACGTTGAAACGTTGAAACGTTGAAACGTTGAAACGTTGAAACGTTGAAACATTCAGTCCACGCTTCTCTACGTCGTGATCGTCACCGAGTCGGTCAGCCGCACCACGAAGTTGCCGCCAGCGCGCACGCAGCCTTCGTAGTTGGCGGTCGCTGCCGCTGCAGCCGCTCCTGCGGCCGCACCCGCCGCAGCGCCGACCACGGTCGACTTCGTGTTCTTGCCGAGGATCTGGCCGGCGATCGCTCCGATCGCGGCGCCGCCGACGACTTTCTGGACGTCCTTGCTCTTTGGCTGGTTGCGGACCCGCTCGACGGGGAGGCTCGCGACCTGTCCGTTCAGGCTGTAGCTCTTCCCGGCGAAGGACACGTTGTCGACCGAGAACTCCATCTCGATGGGATCGTTCGCGTTCTCGCTGCGGTTCAGCTTCGTGACCGTGAGCGTGACCGTCGCGCCGGCGGGAATCGTCGCGCCGTTCGAGCCAACGACCGCTTCGTTCACTGTCGCCAGGAACTTGTCACCCACCTTGTGAGTGTTGGTGCACAGATCGGAGTTCGCGCGAACGTTCAGCGCGGTACCTGCGCCGATCGATCCGGAACGCGAGGCCGTACCGCTGCCCGAGGTCTTGGTGTTGCCGCTCGCGGTCTTGGTCGGCGTCGAAGTCTTGGTCGACGTCGTCGGACGGCTCGTCGTTGGGCGCGGAGTCGTCGATTTGGTCGCCGATCCGGCCGGTGGAGTCGCCGGAACGTCTGTCAGCTGGGGCTGTGCTGCCGTATCCTGTCCGGCCAGCGCGAGATCGCGCGCCATGCTCGTGTCGGACGCCAGCGCACTATCCGTATTGGCATTGTCACTGCCGCACGCGGCCAGGACGGCCACGGCGCAAATCGAGAGAAGCCGGCCCGTATATTTGGTCATGCGAGGTCCCCCGGGAAATGTAAGTAAACTTCGGTTTATCACCGACTTAGGCTCGTTGCAACACGCCTTGATCGTATGGCGGCAACAGAAGCAATACAAGGGCCGGTGATGCGCTCGCTTCGCCGTCTCCTGCCGTATTACAAGCCATACAAACGCGACGTCTGGCTGGGTCTGCTACTGACAGTTCTATCCTCTGCAGTCGCCAGTGTTCCACCTGCGTTCGTTCAGGCGGCGGTGGACGGAATGCGGGCGGAGGCGCCCCTGTCGCGGATCATCAGGCTCGCTGGCGCCATCGTGGGCGTCACGGTCGCCGCGGGAGTCATGCGCTACGGGATGCGTGAGTTCCTCAATGGATTGAGCCGGCGCATCGAGTACGACCTGCGCAACGATCTGTTCGCGGCGCTCTCACGGCTCGACGCCGCGTTCTATGGCCGGCATCGGACTGGCGACCTGATGGCGCGTCTGACCAACGACATCAGCGCGGTCCGGCAGGCCTCCGGTCCGGCCGTCATGTATCTCGCGAGCACCGTGTTCGGCGGCCTGTTCGCGCTCTCGTTCATGCTGCGGATCGACGTCCGGCTCACGGCGCTGGCGCTGCTGCCGATGGTGTTCCTTCCCGCGGCCGCGCTGATCATCGGTCGCGAGATCCACAGGCGATTCGAGTCCGTGCAGGACTACTTCGGGCAGATGACGACGATGGTGCAGGAGAATCTCTCCGGCGTGCGCGTCGTGCGCGCCTATCGCCAGGAAGACGTGGAGACGGAGCGCTTTCGTCGCATGGGCGAAGACTATGTCGGTCGAAACATGCATCTGATGCGGCTCGACGCGATTCTGCATCCATCGTTCATGGTCCTGGCGGGACTGGGCGCGGTGGTGGTTCTGGGCTTCGGCGGCTCGCTCGTGATCCGCGGCACGATCACCGTTGGGGCGCTCGTCGCATTCACTCTCTACCTCGGCATGTTGACCTGGCCGTTGATCGCTCTCGGCTGGGTCACCAACCTGTTCCAGCGCGGCGCGGCATCGATGGAGCGTCTCCTCACGGTGCTCGACGCGCGGAACGCGGTGGGGGAGCTCGCGTCCCCCGTGGCGCTTCCGCCGCGGACATCGGGCGGTGGCCGCAGCATAGAATTTCGTGGTGTCTCATTCCACTACCCGACGGACAGCCGGGACCCGCGTTGGGTGCTGCGCGACGTCTCCTTCACGGTGCCCGCCGGAGCGACGCTCGGCGTGGTCGGCGCGACCGGCAGCGGCAAGAGTGCGCTGCTCGATCTCGTCCCGCGCATTCACGATCCCCAGGAAGGGGAGATCCTGATCGACGGCGTGCATGCGCGACAAGTTCCGATCGACCAGCTTCGCGCCGAGGTGGGCTACGTGCCGCAGGAGAGCTTTCTGTTCAGCGACTCCATCGGGCACAACCTGTCCTACGGTACCTCTGACGCCGACGCGGGCAGGTGGGGCGCATCCATCGCGCAGCTTGCCGACACGATCGAGTCATTCCCCGGCGCGTACGACACGATGCTCGGCGAGCGCGGAATCAACCTGTCTGGAGGCCAGAAGCAGCGGGCCGCGCTGGCGCGGGCACTGGCGCGCAGGCCGGCGATCGTGCTTCTGGACGACGCGCTCGCCGCCGTGGACACACACACGGAAGCCGAGATCCTGGGTGCCCTTCGCACCGCGCTGGCCGGACGAACAGCGATGATCGCCTCGCATCGCGCGTCGGCGATTCGCGACGCGACCTTGATCATCGTGCTCGAGGACGGGCGAATCGTGGAACGCGGGACGCACGAGCAGCTCATGGCCGCAGGCGGACGTTACTGGTCGCTGTTGCGTCGGCAGCAGCTCGAGGAATCCCTCGAAGACGAGGCATCCGTGTTGGCAGAGCCCGGTCCTGACTCTACTATTCGTCCATGACTGTCGTGAGCGGACCTCAGCAGCAGATCGATCCGCATGCGTCTCTCGAGACGCGGTATGCCGCGCTCGAGGCGATGTACAAAACGGCGATCGCGGAGATCACCGACCTGAGGAACCGCGAGGCGCTGAAGACGCAGTTCCTCGCGAACATCTCTCACGACCTGCGCACACCGCTGACGGCGGTGATCACGCACGCCGAGATCCTGCGCGACGGGATGCTGGGATCGCTGAACGAGCGTCAGCTGCAGAGCGTGCGCGGCGTCATCGCCGGAGGCCGCCAGCTGCTGGACCAGGTCGGTGAGATTCTCACCTACGCGCGCAGCTCGGCGAACCAGCTCGTGCTTGCCCGGTCGACCTTCGCCGTCGGCGAGATCATCTCCCAGGTCACGCGGATCAACGAATCACTGCTCGCCAAGAAGCGCCTCGGGCTCGACGTGCATGTCGACGCCGATCTGCCGCCG
>JBOHTL010000004.1:0-5353 GCA_050733735.1 Gemmatimonadaceae bacterium | reverse complement strand
AGCCCGCGTCGTCCGTCATGATGAGCACGACGTTCGGCCGAGCCTGCGCCCCGAGCGCCGTACCGACGGTGGCGAGACCGGCCGCGATGAGGAGGAGTCTTCGAGAAATGTTCGTGATCATTGCACTCTCCCGTATTTGCGCATGGCCTGCATGACGCGGTCACCGGGCAAACCGTGCAGACGCAAGCCGTCGGCGCCGGTCATCGTCTGCGCGGCGAGCATGGCGTTCACGATCGCTTCTTCCGTCGCCTCGATCGTGGCGATGAAAAATGGATCGATACGATCGTTGAGAATCATTCTGATCGGCACGACGCTTCCCGTTCCCACGGTCGGCCGGTTGGCGGTCGAGAACGCGAGGAAAAGATCGCCCGACCAGTTACTCGCCCAGCTGCCGGTGCGACCGAGCCCCATTCCCACACGTTTCGCGATCCGCTCGAGCTGACGCGGGATCAGCGGCGCGTCGGTCGCGACGATCACGACAATGGAGCCGCGGCCGATATCGGCATCGGCGGTCGCGTCCGTAGCGCCCGGGTCAGCACCGCACCGCCGGACGTTGCGCAGTGACGGTCGCGACGGCGTTCCATCGAGCGCGATGCACGCCCGCATGTCCGTGATCTCACGCCCGACAGGGACGCCGAGGATGTGAAGGTCACCGCCGTAGTTGCACTGGACGAGCACACCGACCGTGAAGGTCGACGTGTCGAGACGAACGACGCGCGACGACGTGCCGATCCCGCCCTTGAAACCGTTGCAACCCATCCCCGTGCCGCCGCCGACCGCGCCCTCGGGCACCGCGCCGCTCGTTGCGCTGTCGAGCGCGTTCCAGGCGTGCTCCGGCTTCACGTGCTGCCCGTTGAAGTCGTTCAGGTTGTCGAATGTCTCGGCGACGATCGGATAGGTGAAGAGGAACTCGCGGCCGCGCGAGAGCTGCCATTGCACCGCGGCGTCGCGAACGGTCCCTACACTGTGCGTGCCGGTGAGCAGAATGGGGCCTTCGAGCCAACCGGACTCCTGAATCCAGTTGACGCCGGTCATGTCGCCATTGCCATTCTGATTGAATGTCGCGGCCATGACATAGTCCCAGTCGCCCCTGGGTCGCGGAAGAATCGCCGTCACGCCCGTGCGCACCGGTCCCTTGCCGCGCTCCATGCGCCCGCTGCCGCTGATCAACGTGACGTGGCCAACGGCGACGCCAGGCACGTCGGTGATCGCGTTCAGCGGTCCGGTTTGTCCGCGAAAGGGAATGCCAATCTCGCGGCCGCGTTGTCGCTGCTGACCGTGAAGAAGTCCCGGCAGCGCGATGAGAAGAATGATGAGCAGGTGCAAGGAAGTAGTCCGAGGCGGGCTGACAATATTCGCCCACGCCACTCGAGAAGGCGAGACCGGAGCGCCACCCGCTGGATTTTCCGGTGTAACCACGACACTGTCAAACAACCTCAAACGTAGAGCCTTCATCATGGAAGCCGCTGCGACCGCTCGGCAGCGCGGTGTCGTCACCTGGGCCGGTCGATATGACGCGTTCATCTGGCTGGCCACGTTCGGACGCGAGACACGCCTGCGGGAGCGGCTCCTGGCACCCGCGCTGCTGAAGCAGGGTGAATCGGTGCTCGACGTCGGCTGTGGAACCGGCTCACTCGCGCTCCTCGCGAAACGGCAGGTAGGATCGTCAGGCACTGTACACGGGATCGACGCATCCGCGCCGATGATCGCGCGCGCCACCGACAAGGCGCGGAAGCGCAGGACCAACGTTGCATTCGATGTCGCGAGCGCGGATGCGTTGCCGTTCGCCGACGACACCTTCGACGTCGCGCTCAGCACTGTGATGCTGCATCATCTGCCGAAGGCGGTGCGTGTCGTCGCCGTGAGTGAGATGCGTCGCGTGCTCAGGAAAAACGGCCGCGCCCTGCTCGTGGATTTCGCCGGAGCACGCAACGGCCACGGTCCCCTGCTGCACTTCCATCGACACGGGCATGTCGACCCGCAGGCGATCAGGGATCTCGCGACGAATTCCGGACTTCGCGTCGTCGACAGCGGGCCGGTGGGTACGTGGAGCCTGCAGTACGTGCTCGCGGAGAAACCCGGGTGAACGCTGCGCTGCGCGTCGGCTTTCGCGTTCTCTCGGCGATCGCGCCACGCCGGGCCGCCAACATCGGTGCGCGGCTCTGGTTCGCGGTCCCTCGGCCGCCGATCAGCGAAGATGCGCGTCGATTCCTCGGCACCGGCGAGCCATTCGAGACGAGCCTCTCAGGCACGCCGGTGGCCGGATGGCGTTGGGGAGTGGGTGACGTCGTGCTGTTGATGCACGGCTGGGGCGGTTACGCCGCGCAGCTGCAGGCGTTCGTGGATCCGCTCGTGCGTTCGGGGTTTCAGGTGCTTGCCTTCGACGCTCCTTCGCACGGGATGTCCGGACCCAGCGAGCTCGGGCCGAAGCACGCCACGCTGTTCGATTTCTCGAATGCGATGCTGGCGGTCTCGAAGCAGTTGCCTCGGATCGCTGGCGTGATCGCGCACTCCGGCGGCTGTGCCGCGGCTGCATGGGCGCTGCGCACAAATCCGGGCTGGCCCGTGCGCCGGATGGTGTTCATCGCGCCCTTCGGCAGCCCGGCGCGCTACATGGACATCTTCCAGAAGATGGTGGGCCTCGGCAATCGCGCGATGCAGCGATTCCGAGAGGACACACAGCGGCAGTTCAGGTTCGAGTGGAAGGACTTCGAGGTCACAGCGATCGCGGACGTGGTGCAGACGCCGCCGCTGCTCGTGATTCACGACAAGGCAGACCGCGAGACGGTGTGGCAGGATGGCGCGGACATCGCGGCGAAGTGGCCGAACGCGACACTGCGGACCACGAACGGGCTGGGGCACAACCGGATACTGAGAGATCCCGGCGTCGTGGATGAGGCAGTGCGCTTCATCGGTTGAACGTTTCAACGGACGTCCTTCAGCTGATCACCTTACCGATCGCCCGTGCGAGCAGCGCCATCATGAGATAGGCGGCGGCACCGAAGCCGAGGATCGCCGCGCCGATGCGCGTCAGGCGGGGAAAGAGAAGTTCGCGCCTGGTCGCACCTTCGCGACGCGCGATGTCGCGATCGGCGACGCCCCAGATGCCAAACGCGAGAAAGCAGAGCGCGATCGCGATGCGCACGTCCCAGAGCGGTCCGCGCCAGACGCCGACGGTTATGGCAGCCAGGATCGAGAACGCCGCGTCGCCAACCAGGCGCATCTCGGAGGCGGCCCGGGCGCGGTCCGCCAGGAACTCGCCCAATGTCTCCTCGCGCGGTTGCTCCGGTACTACTCCACCCATGCCTTCGCTCTCTCCAGCGCGCGCGACCACCCTTCGATGATCCGCTTGCGCTCGGGAGTCTTCATCGCGGGTGTGAACCGCTTGTCCACCTGCCACTGACGCGCGATGTCGGCCTGGTCCTTCCAGAAACCGACGGCCAATCCGGCGAGGTACGCTGCACCGAGCGCTGTCGTCTCCGCCACTTTGGGCCGGACGACCGGCACGTTCAGCAAGTCGGCCTGACGCTGCATCAGGAGATCGTTCGCGCTCGCGCCGCCGTCGACGCGCAGTTCCTTGAGACGAATCTTCGCGTCCGCCTCCATCGCCTTGAGCACGTCGACGGTCTGCAGCGCGATTCCTTCGAGCGCGGCGCGCGCAATGTGCGCCCTGGTCGTGCCGCGCGTGATTCCCACCATGGTGCCGCGCGCGTATTGATCCCAGTGTGGCGCGCCGAGTCCGACGAATGCCGGAACGAGATACACGCCGTCGGTGCTCTCGACCGTGCGCGCCAGCGCTTCGATCTCCGGCGCCGAGCGGAAGAACTGCAGGCCGTCGCGCAGCCACTGCACAACCGCCCCCGCGACGAAGATGCTCCCCTCGAGCGCGTACTCCGTGCGATCGCCGATCCGCCAGGCAATGGTCGTCACGAGGTTGCGCTTCGACGTGATCGGCTTTGTCCCGGTGTTCATGAGCATGAAGCACCCGGTGCCGTAGGTATTCTTCGCCATTCCGGGCTTGGTGCACGCCTGGCCGAAGAGCGCCGCCTGCTGGTCGCCCGCGATGCCGGCGATCGGAATTGGCGCGCCGAGCAGCCTGGTCTCGCCGTACACCTCGCTCGACGATCGGACGTCGGGAAGCATGGAGCGCGGCACCCCGAAGAGCTTCAATAGCTCGTCGTCCCAGTCCTGCTTCACGATGTCGTAGAGCATCGTGCGGGACGCATTGGTCGCGTCGGTCACGTGCGTCTCCCCGCCCGTGAGATTCCACACGAGCCAGGAATCCACGGTGCCGAACGCGAGGCCGCCGGCCTTTGCCCGAGCGCGCGCACCTTTGACGTTCTCTAATATCCACTGCAGCTTGGTCGCGGAGAAATACGCATCGATCACGAGACCGGTCTTGCGCCGGATCAGCCGGTCCAGCTTCCGCGCCTTGAGCCGGTCGCAGATGCCGGCCGTGCGGCGATCCTGCCAGACGATCGCGTTGCAGACCGGCTCGCCCGTGGCGCGATCCCATACGAGCGTCGTCTCGCGCTGATTGGTGATGCCGATGGCGGCGACGTCGCGAGCATGGACGCTGGCCTTCGTGAGCGCTTCCGCGGCCACGCCCGCCTGACTCGACCAGATGTCGCGCGGGTCGTGCTCCACCCATCCCGGCTGCGGGAAGATCTGTCGGAATTCTTTCTGCGCGACGGAGACGATGGAGCCCGCGTGGTCGAAGACGATGGCGCGCGAGCTGGTCGTGCCCTGATCGAGGGCGAGAATGTGTCTCATGGCAGCCAGAGAAGATTGTACGCTAGCGCGCCGAGGAGGCCGCCGATGATCGGTCCGACGATCGGAACCCAGGCGTACCCCCAATCAGAGCTTCCTTTTCCGGCGATGGGAAGCACCGCATGCGCGATGCGCGGGCCCAGGTCGCGCGCGGGATTGATGGCGTAGCCGGTCGAGCCGCCGAGCGACAGGCCGATGCCCATGACGATGGCGCCGACCAGCAGTGGGCTCAGACCCTTCGCGAGATCGGAGCCGGGCACGAGGTTGTTGGGCGACAAGACCGCAAGGATGCCGAGGACGAGCGCAAAGGTGCCGATCGCCTCGGACACGATGTTTGCGGCAGGAGCACGGATCGCGGGACCAGTGGAGAACACGGCCAGTTTGCTCCCTGGATCCACGGTCTCCTTCCAGTGTGGGAGATACGCGAGCCAGACGACCACCCCCCCGAGGAAACCGCCCGCCAGCTGCGCCGCGATGTACACGGGGACGCGCGCCCATTCAATCGTTCCAATCGAGGCCAGCGCGATGGTGACCGCGGGATTGAGATGCGCGCCGCTGATCGCGTTCACCGAGTACACAGCGA
>JBOHTL010000003.1:0-4234 GCA_050733735.1 Gemmatimonadaceae bacterium | reverse complement strand
GTTCGTTGCTGCGGCGCGGGGCGTCGGATCAGGACACCGCCGACGAGATTGCGTTTCACGTGGAGCGCGAGACGCAGCGGCTCGTCGATCAAGGCGTGCCTCGGAACGACGCCCATCGTCGCGCGCTCGCCCGCTTCGGAGGCACGACCCGCTGGCGCGAGGAGACCGCCGAGGCGAGACCCGGGCAGTTCCTCGAGAGCGCGTGGCGCGATGCCCTTCTCGCGGGACGCTCCCTGATCAGCCGGCCGTCATTCACTCTCCCGGCCCTGGTCACGCTCGCCCTGGGGATCGGGGCCAATACGGCGGTCTTCAGCGTGGTGCGCGCGACGGTGCTCGCTCCACTTCCTTACAAGGAGCCCGAACGCCTCGCCGCCATCTGGCAGACGATTGGCCCGGCGGAGCTCGTGTACCTCCAGGAGAATGCACGCAGCTTCGAGGACGTCGCTGCGTGGAGCCCCGGCTGGGGGTACTCGATGGTTGGCGTGGGAGAACCGATGCAGGTGGACGTCGCACGCACCTCCACCAACTTCTTCCGGACACTCGGCGTTGCGCCCGCCGTCGGCCGCGGCTTCGTCGACGACGAGAGTGCTCCCGGCTCGAACGCCGTCGTGGTGTTGAGCCATGAGCTCTGGGTCGAGCGATTCGGCGCCGACCCGGCTGTTGCAGGGCGCGTGATTTCGATGAACGGTTCGCCGCACCGCATCCTCGGCGTCGCGCCCGCGGGTTTCGAAGTCTTTCAGCCGGGAGTCCAGGCCTGGATTCCACTCGAGATCAATTCGGCGTCCCCCTTCTATCGGTCGTCAGTGGCTCTGGCGTTCGGTCGCATCCGCGCCGGTGTTTCCATCGCGCACGCGGAGCAGGAGCTGGCCGCGTTCATCCCGCGGCTGCGCGACCTGCTCGAAAGACCCCGTGATTACGGCGCCGGCTTCGCGGTCACTCCGCTGCGCGACGCGATCGTCGGAGACCTCAAACAATCGCTCTTTGTGTTGTTCGGCGCGGCATGCTTCATCGTCCTCATCGCCGGGGCGAACTACGGCAACCTGCTGCTTCTGCGTGTGGGCTCGAGACGTCGCGAAGTCGCCGTGCGCACGGCACTCGGCGCCAGCCGTTCGAGGATCGCGCGCCAGTTTCTCGTCGAGAGCCTGGTGCTCTCGCTCGCCGGCGGCGTACTCGGCGTCGCTGTCGGCGCCGCGGGAGTTCGCGCGCTGCGGGTGTTGTTGCCGCAGGATCTTCCAAGGCTCGCAAGCGTGATCGTCGACGCTGGGCTGATCGCCGCATGCGCCGCGCTCGCCGTGCTGATCGGATTGATCTGCGGCGTTGCGCCTGCGCTGCTCGCCACCCGAAGTGCACAGCACGACGCCCTGCGCGAGGCCGGTGGCATCGCGCGTGGTGGCGGCAGCAGCGGCGGCCGATTGCGCGGCGCGATGGTCGTCGTCGAGTTCGCGTCTGCGCTCGTGCTTCTGGTCGGTGCGGGTCTGATGCTTCAGACGGCGTGGCGGATGCAACGCATCGACCCGGGCTTCACCCCGGCGGGCGTGTTGACCTTCCGGTTGCAGCCGGAGGGGTCACGGGTGAGAGCCGAGACGGCGCGGGTAGCCTACTTCGATCAGCTGCTCGCGCAGATCGCGGCGCTGCCTGGGGTGCAGCACGTCGGCACGTCGCAGCACCTGCCGCTGACGGGGTTCAACTGGGGCGCGAACATCGCGGTCGAGGATCATCCAACGGAACCGGGAGCCAGACCTCCGCGAGTGATCTGGCGTATCGTCAACGGTGAGTACTTCGACGCGATGCGGATCCCGCTGCGGCGTGGCCGGCTCTTCGGTGTGCAGGATGACTCGGGTGCCGCGCCAACGGTCGTCATCAACGAGACGATGGCGCGTCGTTTCTGGCCCGATGCAGATCCCGTCGGCAAGCGCATTCGCTTCGGCGCCGATACGAATCCCTGGTCCACCATCGTCGGCGTCGTGGGTGACGTGCGCTTCAACGCCCTGAGCGCGCCCGCGCAGTTCGAAGTCTACCGTCCGCTCGCGCAGTCCTGGCAGAGCTCCGCGCACTTTGTGGTCCGTACGACGGGCGATCCGCTGCGCATGATGCCGGCCATTCGCCGGATCATCCGCCGGCACGACGGAACGGTGCCGATATCCGCGGTGCGTCCCATGGAGACGATCGTCTCGCGCTCGCTGGGCCAGACGAACATGGTCATGGCACTGCTGCTCGCATTCGCGGCGGTAGGCGTCGCGCTGGGCGCGGTGGGCATCTACGGCGTGATCAGCTACGACGTGGCACAGCGCACGCGCGAAATCGGCATCCGCGCGGCGCTCGGCGCCGCGAGCACTTCCATACTCGGACTCGTGCTGCGGCGCGCGGGCATGCTGGCTCTCGCAGGCGTCGCCATCGGCGCCGGTGCCGCCGCGGTCGCGGCGCGCGCGCTGCAGTCACTCGTCTTCGGCGTCGAAGTTCGTGACCCGCTCACCTACGTCGCGCTGAGCGGGCTTCTGCTGCTGGTCGCGTTAATGGCCGCGTTGATTCCCGCGCGCCGCGCGGTGCGCGTCGATCCGGTCCTTGCCTTGAGATCGGACTGAAGTCACCGGGGCGATTTGGGCGGATCCCCCGCCTGTTTCGTGTGGATCAACTTGACGAGAATCGCGCCGCCGTTGGCGTTCACGCCATACTCGTTCTGCGCGCGCGACGGGTCGAGATACCGGACCTCCTCGACGTACGAGGCCATGATCCGAAGGAGCGCATCCGCGCCGGTCTCGCGCCGCCCGTTGACGACCACCAGTGTGGGATTCTGCATCCCGCCACCCATCGTGCGCACTCCACGCGGCCCTTCCAGGAAGTGCGGACGAAGCGCGCGGATCGCGGTCAGAAGGTCACGATCCTTTTGGCTCGAGTTCTCGATTTCCTGTCTGGTGATCTTGTCCCGCTGCCTCTTCTGCGCCAACAGATCATCGGGCGCGAACGCGACGAGCGAGCCGATCAGTACGACAAGTGTTTGCATGCGCATATGTCCCTCCGGCGTGTTCAACAGATGTGACAACACGACGGGTCAAATCGTTCCCCGGTTTCGCCGCTCACCCTCCCAGCTTCGCTCGGAGGAACTCGATCGTCTTCGGCCACGCCTGACGCGACGCCGCGGCATTGGCCTCGTTGTTGTCCTGCGCCCGCAGGAATCCGTGGCCGGCGCCGTCGAAGATGTGGTACTCATACGATTTGCCGAGCTGTTTCATCGTGGAGTCGGCCGCGGGGATCGTGGCATTGATGCGGGCGTCATTGCCGCCATAGAGACCGAGCACGGGCGCCCGGATCGCGGCCATCTGCTCCGCGCTCGGCGGCGAGCCGTAGAAAACCACTGATGCGCCGAGCGATGGTGCGTGCGCCGCGTGATGGAAGGAGCGCGATCCACCCCAGCAGAATCCGATGATGCCATACTTCTGCTGGGCGGCGGGAAGCGCCATTCCGTACTTCGCGACGGCATCGATGATCTGGTTGGCCATCTCGGGCGTGACCTGACGGATCGCCGCGCGCCCTGCGTCTCGGTCCGGATCGGCCTTGAGATCACCCGTGCGGAACATCGTCGTCAGATCGGGGGCGATACCGATGAATCCGTCGGCTGCGAGCTCGTCGGCGACTGCGCGCGTCCACGTGTTGATGCCGGTATTCTCATGGATCGCGATGACGACGGGGGCCTTGTCGCTGCGCTCGGGGTACACCACCCAGGCCATCACGCTGTCCGTCGCACCGACCTTGATCGCGACCCATTCGCCATGGCGCGGCGACTTCGCGAGACGATCGGCGGCGGTCGCCGCCGACGCGGGAATCGTCGTGTCCTGCTGTAGCCCGCTGGCAGGAACTGCTGCGGCGTGCGCATCATGGGTCGCATGTTCGTCGGTGGCGGACGCCGCGGGGGCGCGGCCCAGCATGAATCCCACGCCACCGACGGCGAGAAAAGCGGCAGCTCCAATGATGGTACGCATCGTATTCCCCTGGAATCGAGATGAGCCGGAAGTTACGGGACGCCGAGCGGTATCTCCACCGTCGCCCCGGTGAAATCGGAACGCCGCGGGCGGCTTCCGCAGGCAAAAGATCGGCGCGCACCAGGTCGGCGAGACCCGAGAGCACTCACATCTCCTGCGGCGTTGCCGCGAGCGAGCGAGCGATAGCCTCCGCCAGCCGGTTCCAGCTGGACGTCTCCTCACCGAGACGTTTGCGGCCCGCCAGCGTGAGCCGGTAG
>JBOHTL010000002.1:0-2386 GCA_050733735.1 Gemmatimonadaceae bacterium | reverse complement strand
CACCAGCACGCACGGCGCGTTCGGCTCGCTGGCGTTCGGGATCGGAACATCCCAGGTCGCGCACGTGCTCGCGACGCAGTGTCTGTTGCAGACGAGGCCGAGAACAATGCGTGTCTCGATCACCGGGCGACTGGGTCCGTGCGTGACCGCGAAGGACGTGATTCTCGCCCTCATCGCCCAGATAGGGATCGGCGGCGCGACGGAGCACGTGATCGAGTACACGGGGCCGGTCATCGACGCCCTTTCGATGGAGGAGCGCATGACCATCTGCAACATGTCGATCGAAGCCGGCGCGCGCGCGGGGATGATGGCCCCTGATGACACCACCTTCCAGTACCTCGCGAGCCGTCCGGGAATGCCGGCCCGCAGAGCATGGGACGGGGCGGTCGCCAACTGGCGCGCGCTGCGCAGCGATGACGATGCGGCGTTCGATGCGCACGTTTCGCTCGACGGCAGCCGAATCGAGCCGATGATCACGTACGGCACGAATCCGTCGATGGGGATCGGGATTTCGGGACGCGTTCCCGATCCCGACAAGGTATCCGATGCGGGGGAACGCGCGCGATTACGCAAGGCGCTCGAGTACATGAAGCTGATGCCAGGGCAGCCGCTCGCGGGTACACCGGTAGACGTCGTGTTCGTCGGCAGCTGCACCAACTCGCGGCTGTCCGACCTGCGAACGGTCGCTTCCGTGCTGCGCGGCCGCCGTGTGGCCGATGGCGTGCGAATGCTGGTGGTGCCCGGATCGCAGCAGGTGCGGCGGGAAGCCGAGCGCGAAGGAATCGCCGACGTGATTCGCGCGGCGGGCGCGGAATGGCGCGATGCCGGATGCTCGATGTGCATCGCGATGAACGGCGACCGTCTCGAACCGGGCCAGCTGGCGGTCTCCACCAGCAATCGCAACTTCGAAGGACGCCAGGGCCGGGGGGGCCGTACGCTGCTTGCCAGTCCACTCACCGCCGCGGCGGCAGCCGTCACGGGCAGACTCACCGATCCTCGCGCGCTATGAAGGAACCGATCACGACGTTCACGTCGCATTTCGTCGTCCTCGACGCGGACGACGTCGACACCGATCAGATCATACCTGCGCGTTTTCTGACCACGACGAAGCGCACCGGGCTGAGGGACTGCCTCTTTTTTGACTGGCGGTATCGTCCGGAGGGGACGCCGAATCCCGAATTCGCGCTCAACCACCCCGATGCCGCCGGCGCTCGCATTCTCGTGACCGGCCGGAACTTCGGGTGTGGCTCTTCCCGCGAGCACGCGGTCTGGGCGCTGACGGACGCAGGGTTCCGCGCGGTCATCAGCGAGAGCTTCGCCGACATCTTCCGCGGCAACGCGCTTGGCAACGGCCTGCTGCCAATTCAGGTGGACAGCGCGCTGCGCGACGAGCTGTTGCGCGTCCCGTCGGCGGCGCTCACCGTGGACCTGGCCACCCAGGCGCTGGTGCGCGACGGACACACATTCGCCCATTTCTCCATCGATCCATTCGCTAAACTGTGCCTCATGCGCGGCATGGACGAGCTCGAGTACCTGCTGTCCGCCGAGGCACGGATCGCGGCGTACGAACGCACGGCGGCTGTGACGCCGTGAACGCGACGATCGCTGTGCTTCCGGGCGACGGAATCGGCCCCGAAGTCACCGACGCCGCGCTGCTCGTGCTCGACGCGGTCGCGGATGCATCTGGCCACCAGTTCCGCCGGGAATACGCTCTCGTCGGAGGCGCGGCCATCGATGCCCATGGCGAACCGCTCCCTGCGGCAACCGCCGCGCTCTGTCGCCGCACCGACGCCGTGCTCCTCGGCGCGGTTGGCGGCCCGAAGTGGGACGGCGTGCCCGGCGCGATGCGTCCCGAGCGTGGCTTGCTCCGGTTGCGCAAGGCGTTGGGTCTCTTCGCGAACATACGTCCGGTCGCACCCCATCCCGCCGCGATCGCCGCGTCGCCAATCAAGGCGGAGCGGCTGGAAGGCGTGGACCTCATCGTAGTCCGCGAGCTCACCGGTGGCAGCTATTTCGGGGAGAAATCGCGGGAGGGAAGGGGCGCGTTGGCCGTGGCGCGCGACGAGTACACGTACAGCGCCGAGGAAATCGCGCGCGTTGCGCGGGTCGCCTTCGAGTACGCGCGGACGCGGCGCCAGCGTGTGACCTCCGTCGACAAGGCGAACGTGCTGGAGACCTCGCGGCTGTGGCGCGAGGTCGTGACCGACTTGGCGCGCACCGAGTATTCCGACGTGGCGCTCGACCACATGCTCGTGGATGCCTGCGCGATGCACCTCATCAACCACCCGGCCGACTTCGACGTCATCGTCACGGAGAACATGTTCGGGGACATCCTCACGGACGAAGCCTCGGTTCTCGCTGGTTCGATCGGGCTGCTGCCGTCGGC
>JBOHTL010000001.1:0-1816 GCA_050733735.1 Gemmatimonadaceae bacterium | reverse complement strand
CCCCAGGAGCAGGCCGCTGTCGCCGATGCGGTCGTCGGGCGGACGGCAGGCGCCGGAACCGATCGGTCCTCCCCCCAACCCGCACTGCGTGTTGCGGAGCACGGGAATCTGCTGCGCGCTCATGATGCCGAGCAGCCGGTTGGCGCTGTCGGCGGAAACGCCGGCGGTCTGCAGCCCCAGCGGGTCCATGGTCAGCAGCGTCTGGAAATCGTTGGCGCGCCGTCCGAGCTGATACGATACGCTGTAGAACGTCCTGTCGTAGACGAGCGGACCGGAGACGAGACCGCCGAGCGACGCGTTGGAGTACTCCTGGCCCAGCGACCGCGCGGCGGCATCGGACCACTGCATCATCGGCGAGTCGAAATTCAGACTGTTGGTTCGCGCGATGAAGTTCGACCCTGACCGCGTTCTGATGTTCATCATCGCGCCGCTGAAGCCGCCGCGGGAGACGTCGTACGGCGACGTGACGAGGGACGTCGAGATCGCGGCGTCGCGCGGGAGCTGGCTGCCGCCGAAGTTCATCCCGTTCAGCATCGTCGCGTTCTGATCCGCGCCGAGCCCGAGCACCGAGTAGCCGCTGCTGCCGTCGTCGCCGGTCACGGCCTGCACGCCGGGCAGGGTCGCGGCCATCGCCGCGAGATCGCCCAGCAGGTTGGCCGGCACCTCGTTTGTCGCGATGACGCGTTCGGTGCCGCTCACGTCGGGGGCCGCGTCGTCGCGCCGCGGCCGCTGCCGTTCACCGACGACTTCCACGGCGTCGAGCACGGTGTTCACGCGCTGCAGTCGCGCGTCCGCGACGAGAAAATCCTCATCGGCAATGCGCTTCACCTGGAAGCGCCGCGCGGCGTAGCCCAGCGCGCTGAACGAGACGATGTAATCGCCGTCGCCGTCGGGAAAGGTGATGGTGTACCGGCCTTCGCGGTCGGTGCGCGCGCTGCGATTGACGCCGCCGGACACCGACGTCGCCGTGACGGTGACGTCGGGAATCGGAAGACTGTCGGGTCCTCCCCCCGTGACGCGGCCGCGGATGACGTCCACCTGCGCGCGCGCTGTCGTCGGCAGCGCGCCGAGCATCAGAGCCGCGATCAGAGCGGCTGTTCCACGCATCATGTGTCCTTGTCGGCGAGCGGTGTGGTACCACGCACTGAATTGCCAGCAGTTGGACTCAGGCTCGCGGAGGAGGGTTGCCTGCCATTACGCGGGGAGCACCATCGACGCCGGTGTCGCCCGCTCCGTGGGCGCTTCGAGTGGAAGCATCACGGTGAACGTCGTCCCGACACTCACGATGCTCTCGACGGAGATGGTCCCGCCGAGCCGCTCCAGCAGCTTCCGCGTGATGCTGAGTCCGAGTCCCGTGCCCCCGAACTCGCGGGTGCGCGACTGGTCCACCTGGCGGAAATCCTCCCAGATGACCGACAGGTGCTCCGGCCTGATGCCGATGCCGGTGTCGTTGATGTCGATCCGCACCCCCATCGCATGCGGACGCGCCACGACCGACACGCCCCCCTTGTTCGTGAATTTCATCGCGTTCGACAGCAGGTTGAGGAACACCTGCTTCAGCTTCGTGTGGTCGCTCACGATCGTCGGCGTATCGGGGTGGACATCCACCGTATAGCTCAGCGTCTTGCGCCGGATCATCGGTTCCATCTGCTGGCTCGCTTCCAGCAGCGCGTCCTTGATCGAAAGCGGCTCGCGCAGGAATTCCATCTTCCCCGCCTCGATCTTGGCGAGATCGAGAATGTCGTCGATCAACGCGCGCAGATGGTCGGCCGCTGCCCGCGAACGTTCCAGCGGCTCGCGCTGCTGATCGCTGAGT